>WFZY01000378.1 GCA_015489265.1 Flavobacteriaceae bacterium
GCAATTCCGAATTGGCTATGCTTATGATTTTACGATGACCGAATTACGTCATTACAATAGTGGTTCCCACGAATTGATGGTCGGATACGACTTCAACTTTGTTGATGACACCCGAATTCGTTCACCGCGATTCTTTTAACCAAAAAATAATAAGAAATGAAAATATATACCAAACAACGTATAGTTTTAGTGCTGTTAAGCTTGATATTAGGTTTTTCAGCATCAGCTCAAAGTTTGAGATTAAAGAAAGCCAATAAATATTTTAAAGAATACGCATACGATAAAGCCATTCGCGCTTATGAATCTGTAGATGACAAAACGCCATCGGTTTATCGTAATTTGGCAAAGAGCTATGTCATGCTGAACAATCTGGATAAAGCGGAAGAAAATTACGCTTCTTTGATGAGTAGTGGTGCTTATCAGCCGGAAGATGTCTATGATTATGCATCCATATTAATGATGAATAAGAAGTATGATGAAGCCGCCAATTGGATGGAGAAGTTTTACAAACTAAAGCCGGATGACAGTAGAGCAAAGGCATTTATGGCAAATCCTTTGTATTACAGAGATTTGTTACAATCCGACCCGAAGATGTCTTTAAATAATTTAGACATCAATACGGCTTATGAAGATTTTTCACCGGTTTATTACAAAGACAATGAAGTTGTTTTTGCATCTAGCAGGGACAATAGCCATTTAATAAACAGAAAATGGAATGGTAACCGTCAACCTTTTTTAGATTTATATTTGGCTGATTTGACCGACGGTAATAATTTGACCAATGTTAGAAAATTTAATGAAGTGGTCAATAAGAAATATCATGATGCACCGGCTACATTCAATCAAGCAGGTGATTATATGATTGTTACCAGAAATATTTATAATGATGATAAATTAAATGACAACAAATTGTGGTTATATGAGTCCCATTTAGTCGATAACAGTTATTGGGATGAGCCAACCCCTTTGTACTTTAATGATAAGCATTTTTCCAACGGGCAAGCCAGTTTAAGTCCTGACGGCAAAGTGATGTATTTTGCATCCGACCGCCCGGGCGGATTTGGTGGAACGGATATTTATAAAAGTATTAAAGGCAAAGATGGTAAATGGAGTGCGCCTGAAAATTTGGGACCTAAAATCAATAGTGAAGGCAATGAAATGTTTCCCTACTATGATGCCAAAGGTGGTTATCTATTTTTCTCATCCAACGGTTGGCCCGGTTTAGGCGGTTTAGATGTATTTGTGACGAAAGTCAAGAGAGACGGCAGTTATACCAAGCCGCAAAATTTAGGCGCCCCCATCAACTCAAACAGAGATGATTTTGGGTTTATTTACAAGCAAGACGGCAGTGGTTTTGTATCGAGTAACAGAGCCGGTGGCAAAGGCGATGATGACATTTACAGTTTTAAAAACATGCCTAAATTCCAAGATAAGATTAAGGAATGCTATCTTGCCGGAACCATTACAGACAAACAAACCGGAGAACCTTTACCTTATGCCCAAGTTATCTTGACAGATGCTAATGGCAATAAGCTCAAAGAAGTGGAAACCAAAGCCGATGGTAAATATGATTTCGGTATAGATTGCGGCAATGTATATAATGTCTTGGTATTAAGACAACCTTATAATGAAGCCAAGGCAAATATCGATACCAAAACTTATGATACACCGAATATTGTTAAAGATTTTGCGCTGGAAAAACCCGGCGAGAAAATACTTGAAAAAGACCAATTATGCGATCATAAAATCGATCCGATATATTATGATTTAGACAAATTTTACATCAGATTTAAGGACAAACTCAAATTGGATAAGATTGTTGCTTTGATGCAAAAATATCCAGAGATGAAGCTGGAAGTATCCTCATACACCGATGCGAGAGCCAGCAAGCCCTACAATGTAAAACTGTCTAAAAACAGAACCATGTCAGCTGTTAATTATTTGACGTCACACGGTATCAGCAAAGACCGTTTGGTAGCCAAATGGTTTGGTGAGTTGTATCCGGTTAACGGTTGTGTGGACGGTGTAAAATGTAGCGAAGAACAACACCAACTCAATCGTAGAACTGAGTTTAAAATTTTGAATTGTGAATAGGTAATAGACACATTATAATTATTTAGAAAAACAAACCGAAACCGGCTGCCTGTTCAGGCAGCCGGTTCCGGCTTATAAATGCATAACACAAAGTATGATAATACAATAATTGATTTGTTTAATTATGCAGTTTATACCAATTCTAAAAATAAAATAGTCCAAAAATAATTTGGTATCCCCGACAATAGTCGGGAGTAAACAATACCGCTACTACATGAAAATAATACTAGAAAAATATAAAATATTTCAAAACAAAGTATTATGCCGATGCAATATGAAAATTGTTCAACAAATTGAA
>WFZY01000379.1 GCA_015489265.1 Flavobacteriaceae bacterium
ACGGCTTTATGTTTACCGATAAAATAATTCGTCATAATGGAAAAACTGTAATATTTACCGGAATTGGCTTTAAAAATACCGGTATAATTTTGCACTTTACTCACTGAACCGCTTTTGACCCAGACTTGTTGTTGCAGCGTATCGTTTTTCAAAAAATATTTGGCATAACCATCTTCGCCGCCGTGTGGTAAAATATCCAATACTACCGATTGTCCCAGCTTGTCTGTCATCAATTTTAAAAAAGCGGTCATTTGCGCCGGCTGCACCAAATTGTCCGGTGCCAGTCCGCTACCGTCTTCTATATCGGCATCGGCAAAACCATAGTTGCTGAAAAAATCGTGAATTTGTTGTTTATCCAAATAACCTGTTGCAGGGGCTTCACCTTGTATCAACAGCCATGCCAGAGCTTCGCTGAAATGGTTCATACTGTAATCGTTAGTGGTTTTAACGATGTCAAGCAGCGGTTTTGACCGGTGTTGCCAAATAGTTTGCGGATAAGTTTTTTGCGTATAGCGGATTTGAATACTTTTAACCGTAATCCCATTGGCTTGCAGGCGGGCTTTAAACAATTTAAGGAATGACAAAGGCGGATTAGGCATACCGCCTTTCACCCGAAAAGGTTTTTTACCTGCCGGAATGGTGCCGAGTATGTAACGTTCGGTGTCAAAGGGTGCCGCATAAATATAAGCTTCATCACCGGTGTCCGGTGCCGCCGTTGTTACTTTACTGTGATACGTAATGCCGTCAATTTTGGGCTCGGTGTATAAGACTTTGGTCGGCTCACCAATGTGATTGCCACGTTTCATATAAATATCAATGCGGTTATCGTTAAAATTAAAATCCCAAGCACCGGTACCGTAATAGTTCCCGATATCTTCAATAGGCCAACTGCCGGCAGCCGGATAGCGCCAACCGTTTAGTTCCATAACCAATTGTCCTGAAACTTTTTTGATGCCTTGCCGTTTAATAGCAGCAATAGCTTCATCTATCAATTGCTTATAATCTTCTTTCATACGTGGGGACCCAAAAGTCGGGTCGCCGGCGGGTTGAAAAATCAAATCGCCAAAAAGCATTTGATGCACGATTTTACCGCTATAAACCAGTTTGGTTTTAAACCGGTAATCTTTACCGAATTGGTCAACAGCCGCCAATGTGTAAAGCAATTTCAAATTGGATGCCGGCGCAAAACTATGGTGGGCATTGATATTAACAACTTCTTTACCCGTACTCAAACTGCGGATGGAAATACCGTAATTTGCAAATTTAAGTTCGGGACTTTGTGCAAAAGCTTTAACGGCATTGTTTTCTTTTTTAGGACTAATATTTTTGCTTTGCCCTGATAGAGTTAATATACTGATAAAGCATAAAAGGCTTAATAATTTTTTCATGTTGATGTAGTATTTGTTAATAGTATATGTCCAAAAATGATACCATTTCTTGTTCACGGCAAAAATCGTAACAAATTTAGCATTCATTTTTATTTCAGACTTCATTTTGTTTTAAACATAATGATTTTTTAGTTCAACCGGAAACGCAATTTCATTTTTTCCAACAATTCGACCAATTCCGGATAAACTTTAATGCCCAATCTCGTATTCAAAGGTATGCTTAATTCCGGATCATCCGGATCAATAATATTAATTTTTAATTTTTGATTGCCTTTAAACTTCTGCACGTGTTCATGCAAAGCGTCAATCAATTTGGTATCTATCATATTGGCAAACAGATTGATCGTTAAATCTTTCGGATTTTTTTCAAAAACTTCTGTCAATAAACCCAGATTTAACACCTGAACTTTGTATCTGTCATTGTAAAAATTGCGGTTGACTTTTAAGCGTGCAATCACAAAAAGTTTAGGTACAAAAAACTTGGCGTTTTCCAAATAATCTTCATTCCAAAAATCCAAAGTGATGCTGTCGGTATAATCTTCAATGGTCAATTCGCCTTTTTGTTTACCGTTTTTGGTTTCAAAATGTCTTGTGCCGGTTACCATACCGGCAATGACAATTTCGCGCCCCAGCATTTGTTGATATTTTTGAAATTCCAACTCTTTTTCGGCTTTTTCTTCTTCACTTTCCAGCATTTCTTCGCCTTCTTCTTTGGTTTTATCATCTTTATCACCCGATAAGGTCTGCAGCATTTTATTGACAAAACTAATGGGATGCTGCACATAATATTTATATTGCACCTTTAAAGTATCCAAAGGATGCCCCGACAGGTAGATGCCGGTAACTTCCTTTTCTTTTTCCAGTTTTTGCAATTCGGTCCACGGCTCACAATCCGGAATTTCCGGCTCGGGAATTTGCACTTCTTCCGAATCGCCAAACAGGGACCCCTGCATAGAATCCCTATTTTTCTTGTAACGGTTTCCGAATTTGATGGCTTTTTCGATAAAATTGGTTCCGTCGGTTTCTTGAAAATATTGCGCTCTATGTGTACCTTCAAAACAATCAAAAGCCCCGGCTTGAACCAAATTTTCTATCGTCCGCTTATTGACCGCCCGCAAATTAACCCGCTTGATAAAATCAAAAAATGTTTTATAAGGTCCATTGGCATTGCGTTCTTCAATAATGGCATCCACCGCTGCCTTACCAACACCCGATGCGCCCCCCAATCCATAACGGATATTACCTTCTTTATTGACCGTATATAAATAATCGGATTCGTTGATGTCCGGTGGCAACACCTTAATCCCCATTTTACGGGTTTCAGCCATTAAGAAAGACAGCTTTTTGGCATCTTTCAAGTTATGTGACAACACCGCAGCCATATATTCCGGCGGATAATTTGCCTTGAGATATGCCGTTTGATAAGCCACAATGGCATAACTCACCGCATGCGACCGGTTAAAGGCATAAGATGCAAAACTTTTCCAGTCTTCCCATATTTTTTCCAAGACTTCCTTGGGGTGTCCGTTTTTAACAGCGCCTTCAATAAATAAAGGTTTCATTTGCGCCAGCAATTCATGGTTTTTCTTACCCATGGCTTTACGCAAGTTATCGGCTTGCCCTTTGGAAAAACCGGCTAACTTTTGCGACAACAACATGACTTGCTCTTGGTAAATGGTGATGCCGTAAGTCGTTTTTAAGATTTCTTCCATTTCAGGCAAATCGTAAGTAACCGGTTCTTGCCCGTATTTGCGTCGGATATAATTGGGGATTTTTTCCATCGGACCGGGACGGTAAAGTGCTACCATCGCAATCAAATCTTCAAATTCGGTCGGACGTAAATCTCTTAAACTCTTACGCATGCCTTCCGATTCAAATTGGAATACCGTAACGGTTTGCCCACGTTGAAACAAACGATAGGTTTTGTCATCATCAAGCGGAAGGTTTTCTATATCGATGTCAATACCACGGCGTTGTTTAATCAAGCGTAAAGCATCGCGAATAACCGTCAGAGTTTTAATTCCCAAAAAATCCATTTTTAACAAACCGGCTGATTCTACCACCGAATTGTCAAATTGCGTTACAAACATATCGGAACCTTTGGCGGTAGTGACCGGAACCACTTCATCCAAATTAGTCGGGGCAATGATAAAACCGCAAGCATGCAATCCCAAATTTCGCAAAGACCCTTCAATACGACCGGCTGTTTTAACGGTTTGTGCCGCTTCGTCAAATCCTTGTGCCAAAGTAGAAAGGTCTAGAGCTTCTTTAATCAATTCCGGACGCTTGGCTTTTTCTTTTATTTTGGCTTCATCTTTATTTAAAATCAGAGATAAAGACACATGGGCTTTTTTTGCCAAATCATTTGCTTGATTCAGCGGTAGTTCCATCACGCGTGCAGCATCGCGTATTGACGACTTGGCTGCCATAGAACCATAGGTGATAATCTGTGCCACCCGTTCGCGTCCATATTTTTGAGTCACATAGTCAATGACCCGTTCACGACCTTCATCGTCAAAATCCATATCGATATCGGGCAATGAGACCCGCTCGGGATTCAAAAACCGTTCAAACAATAAATTGTATTTAATCGGATCGACATTGGTTATACCCAATGCAAAAGCTACTGCCGAGCCGGCTGCCGACCCCCTTCCGGGACCACAAACGACTCCCATTTTTTTGGCTTGCTTGATAATATCTTGCACGATCAAGAAATAGCCCGGGTATCCGGTCATTTCAATAATTTCAAGTTCAAACTCTAAGCGTTCTTTGATTTCAGGTGTCAATTCGCCCCAACGTTTTTTGGCACCTTCGTAAGTTAAATATCGTAAATAGGCATTTTCACCGCGTTTGCCGCCATTGGTTTCATCTAACGGATCGATAAATTCTTCGGGAATATCAAATTTGGGCAACAAAACATCCCGTTTTAAAGGATAGTTTTCAACTTTATCAACAATTTCCTGCGTGTTGATGATGGCTTGCGGAATATCGTGGAACAATTCTTTCATTTGTTCGGGAGACTTGAAATAAAACTCATTGTTAGGCAATCCATACCTAAAACCGCGACCGCGACCTATCGGGGTAGATTTTTTTTCATTGTCACGTATACAAAGCAAGACATCTTGTGCATCGGCATCGGATTGTTCCAAATAATAGGTATTGTTAGCGGCTACGACTTTAATGCCGTATTGTTCGGAAAAACGCAATAATACCTCATTGACATGTTCTTCTTCTTCCAATCCGTGCCGGTTGAGTTCGAGATAGTAATCATCACCAAACAGACCGTGCCACCATTTGACAGCTTCTTCTGCTTGCTTATCGCCCATGGTCAATATTTTTTGGGCAATTTCACCGGACAGCGACCCGCTTAAAACAATAAGCCCATCTTTATATTTTTGGACCCAATCGCGACCGATTCGCGGTACATAATAATAGCCCTCGGTATGAGCTGTTGATGTTAGCTTGACTAAATTATGATATGCCTGTTTGTTTTTAGCGATAAAAATAGTCGGGTAACCATTATCTTTTTTACTTTTATCGGTATGGTCATCAACCACGTTAAGTTCTACCCCTATTAAGGCTTTGAGTTGGGCTTCAGGTTTTTTATCCTTATTATATTTTTCAACTGCCGTAACAAAATGAAAAGCGCCCATTAAATTGTTAACATCCGTAATAGCCACCCCGGGCATTTGATATTCACCGGCTTTTTGTACCAACTCTTGTATTTTGGTAGTAGATTGTAAAACCGAATACTGGGTATGATTGTGCAAATGCGAAAAGCTGACATCAGTTAATGAAACTTTTTCAGTTTCCGAAGTTTTTTGTCTTGATTTTCCGGATTTTCGTTTTAATTCGGCACTTTTTTGTTTAAAACTTTCATGTTTTAAGCCAATTAGTTGAATAATATCCTGATTTTCATTTCTAAATTTTTCAAGATAATGTTCATCGGTTTCCAATTCCTCAGCTGTAAAATGCCCTTGACGCAGCAGTTCGAAAAAAATACGGGCGGTTGCTTCCACATCAGCTGTAGCATTATGCGCTTCGACAAAATCGACTCCAAACAAATGGCGGTATAACTCACCTAAACGCGGCATTTTAAATCTGCCGTTTTTACCACCGGGCAATTGACATAAACCGGCGGTCTTTTCTGTCATGGTATCCAAAACTTTCTTTTCGAGCAAAGTTGTTGGAATTTTTGTACGGTAATATTCCGAGCCGGTTACTTTTCTGTCAAATTCGATATTGTGTCCGACGACAAATTCGGCTTTATCCAATGCTTGGTTAAACAGATTTAAAACGGTTTTTAAATCATGACCTTCGACCATTGCCAGTTCGGTAGAAATGCCGTGAATTTGTTCAGATTCAAAAGGGATATTAAAGCCGTCCGGTTTAATCAAGAAATCTTGTTGGTCAATTAATCGTCCCATATCGTCGTGTAGTTGCCAAGCAATTTGCACTACGCGGGGCCAATTATCAGTGTTGCTGACCGGTGCCTTAAAATCTTTAGGCAAACCGGTGGTTTCGGTGTCAAAAATCAAATACATAAGAAGTGGATTTTAGGTTAATGGCAATAATTCACTGCAAAATTATGAAATAAACGCCTGTCTATAAAAAATAGTTATTAACATCCTTTAGCAAAAAAATACAAAAAAAGGAAGCCCTATAAGCTTCCTTTCCTTTTTGTTTATTGTGTGTGTTTGAGTTAAGTTCGATTATAATTTTCTTTTAACTTCGTAACTTTGGTAAGCTTCAACTACATCGCCTACTTCTATATTATTGTAATTTTTAATCATCAAACCACATTCATAACCTTTAGACACTTCTTTAACATCGTCTTTAAAACGTTTTAATGAAGCCAATTCACCATCGTAAATCACAATACCTTCACGGATCAGTCGTACTTTGGAATGATTATAAATCTTACCGGATGTTACCATACAGCCGGCAACGGTTCCGATTTTTGAAATTTTGAAAGTTTCGCGTACTTCAGCCGTACCGGTAACTTCTTCTTTAATTTCAGGTGACAACATCCCTTCCATAGCTTCTTTAACATCATTGATTACATCATAAATAATGGAATAGGTTTTGATTTGCACCTGATCTTGTTCTGCCAACCTACGGGCTGATGCCGATGGACGCACATTAAATCCGATAATGATGGCATCAGATGCGGAAGCTAAGTTGACATCCGTATCCGATATTTGTCCTACCGCTTTATGAATGATGTTAACATTGACATTTTCGGTGGATAATTTTTGCAAGGAATCGGATAATGCTTCTACAGAACCGTCCACATCACCTTTGATAATCAAGTTCAATTCTTTAAAATCACCCAAAGCAATACGTCGCCCGATTTCATCTAAAGTTATATGTTTTTGAGCGCGCATTTGTTGCTCTCTGATAATTTGATCCCGTTTTTGGGCAATTTTTTTAGCTTCTCTTTCATCTTGATAGACTTTAAAGCGGTCACCTGCGGTCGGTGCGCCGTCCAAACCGAGTACTCTAACCGGTGTTGCCGGTTCGGCTGCTTTAACGCGGTTATCTCTTTCATCGTACATGGCTTTAACCTTACCGTGATATTTACCCGCTAACACATAGTCACCTATTTTGAGTGTACCGTTTTGCACCAGCATATCGGCTACATAACCACGACCTTTATCAAGAGCTGCTTCCAATACCGTTCCGACAGCCGGTCTGTTAGGATTGGCTTTAAGGTCGAGCATCTCGGCTTCCAGCACAATTTTTTCTAACAATTCATCAACTCCTTGTCCGGTTTTGGCTGAAATTTCTTGAGATTGGTATTTACCACCCCAATCTTCGACCAATAGGTTCATATTAGCCAATTGTTGCTTGATATTATCCGGATTGGCAGCCGGACGGTCAATTTTGTTAATAGCAAAAATCATCGGAACACCGGCAGCTTGCGCATGACTAATGGCTTCTTTGGTTTGCGGCATGATATTGTCATCAGCGGCAATCACAATAACCGCCACATCGGTCACTTTGGTACCACGTGCCCGCATAGCGGTAAACGCTTCGTGACCCGGGGTATCAATAAAGGTTAATTTTTCGCCATTGTCCAATTCAACCTTATAGGCACCGATATGTTGTGTAATCCCACCGGATTCACCGGCAACCACATTGGCTTTACGGATATAATCCAGCAAAGATGTTTTACCATGATCAACGTGTCCCATAATAGTTACAATAGGCGGGCGTTTTACCAAATCTGCTTCGGCATCTTCTATTTCAACTTCTTCAAGTTCTTCTTCAGCATCTATAAATTTGACATCATAATTAAATTCGTCAGCCACCAAACTCAAAGTTTCGGCATCTAGACGTTGGTTCATGGTAACCATAAGTCCGAGATTAAAACAAGCCGTAATGACATCGGTTACCGGTACATCCATCATATTTGCCAATTCGGAAACCGTGATAAATTCGGTAACTTTGAGTATTTTGCTTTCTGCATCTTGTTTAAGCTGGTCGGCAAGGGCTTGTTCTTTACGTTTTTGACGGCCTTCACGTTTGATTTTAGAACGCTTACTTTTACCACGTCCTTGCAAACGTTCAAGCGTTTCTTTGATTTGTTTTTGGATTTCTTCTTCAGAAACTTCTTTTTTCTCAACCGGTTTTTTATAACCGCCTTTTTTACCTCTTTGGTCTTTTTGGAACCCTTGATTTTTAGAAGTTGCAGGAATACGTTTGCGTTTACGCTTGCGTTTTTTCTTTTCTTCGGTTGGTGCCGTTTCTTTTTTCTTAGGTTTTTTATCAAATTGACTCAAATCAATTTTTTCTCCAGTAATTTTAACACCTTTAAGTTTTTGATATTGAGTTTTTATTTCTGTCGTTTCTTCTACGGCATCAACTTTGGAATTTTCAGGTGCTTTTTTAGCTACATTTTCAACCGGTTCTGATGCTGCTTTCGGCTTATTGGTTGCCGCTTTAGTTATTTTTTTAGCAACATGTTTTTCGGGTTTGGATTCTGCTACTTTCGGGGCTTCCTTCACTTCCGGTTTTTCCGGCTCAACTTCAGTTTCTTTTACCGGTGTCTTCGGTTCCGGTTCTTTTACTTCCGTGGTTTGGATTTCAGAGGTTTCCGGCTCAACTTTTTCTGTTTTTTCAAGTGCCGGTTTTTCAGGTTCCGGTTTAGATTTTTCACCTGCCAATTCTTCAACCTTACCGACTATTTTGGGGCCGGATAACTTAACACGTCCGGATATTACTTCTTCTTTGTGCGCTATGGCTTCTTCCTTTTCTTTTCGCAATTCAGCTTTCGCTTCTTCTTGCTCTTTTTTGATGGATGCCGATTTATCCTTTACAGTTTTATCCGACTGAAACTCTTGCAACAATAAGTCATAAGCTTCTTCTGAAATAGGTGTACGCGGTGTAGCACGACCAATTTCGATATTATTGTCCTTTAAAAAATCGGCAATGGTTTGCGCCCCGATATTAAATTCACGCATTACCTGTTTTATGGTAATCTTTTTTGCCATATGATGTAATTATTTTCTTTTTTTAAATAAAATGCAATTATTGTTGCTGTTAGATTTTTTTAATCTTCAAATTCTTCTTTCAAAATACGAATAACTTCGTAAATAGTTTCTTCTTCCAAGTCGGTACGACGAATCAAATCATCTACGTCATTTGCTAAAATACTTTTGGCTGAATCCAACCCGATTTTCTTAAACTCTTGTATAATCCAATCGTCTATTTCATTTGCAAATTCATCTAAATCAACATCTTCTTCGTCTTGTTCTCGTTGTATTTCTATTTCGTAACCGGTAATATCGCTAGCCAAACGGATATTCTGTCCGCGTTTTCCAATGGCTTTTGATATTTCATCGGGTTTCATATAAACATAGGCAGTCTTTTTGCCGTCACTGTTTTCACCCAGTTCCAAACGTTGTATCTGCACCGGGCCCAACGCACGTTGCAAAAACAGTCTGTCATTATCGGTATAGTTGATAACATCGATGTTTTCATTGCCCAATTCGCGTACAATACCATGAATACGAGAGCCGCGAACACCGACACAAGCGCCAACGGGATCAATACGGTCATCATAAGTATCGACCGCTACTTTGGCTTTTTCACCGGGGATACGGGCTATGCGTTTGACCGTAATCAAGCCGTCAAAAACTTCAGGTATTTCTTGCTCAAACAATTTTTCTAAAAAGCGGTTATCGGTTCTTGACATAACCACAACCGGCTTATTGCCTTTCATCTCAACCTTTTCTATGATTCCTTTAACATTATCACCTTTGCGAAAACGGTCGGACGGTATTTGGCGGTCACGTGGCAAAATCAACTCATTACCTTCATCATCAATCAAATATACGGCATTAGGGCGCACGTGATGCACTTCGGCGGTATATAGTTCGCCTTCTCTATCTTTAAAAAACTTGTGCAAGTTGATAAAATCATACTCTGTTAAGCGATTTTCAAGATTTTGTTTTAAGGCAATGATAGCCCGTCTTCCTAAATTAATCAATTCAAACGGCTCATCCAATTCATCACCAACTTCAACATCGGGGTCAATTTTTTTAGCATCGGACAAATGAATTTCTTGGTATTCATTAATCGGATATTTATCATCCGGTACAACGGTTCTATATATCCAAATATCCAAATCGCCCCGATCCGGATTGATGATGATGTCAAAATTATCTTCATCGGGTTCACTTCCGTCACGTTTCTTTTTGACAATACCGTTTCTTTTGCGCAACGCGTGTGCTATGACATCTTTTAGAATAGCCAAAATAGTGGCTTTGTCAATATTTTTTTCGTCTTTAAATTCCAGAAAGGCTTCAACCAATTCTTTGTTATTCATAACTCTTTTTTATTTTTTTAAAACTTTAAGACCACTTTTGCTTCTTTGATTTCATCAAAAGGAATCCTATTTTGTTTAACAACCGTTACTTTTCCTTTTCCCACTTTTTTGGGTTCTCTTACTTTGTTTTCCAAGGTAATTTGATTCTCATCCACCGCAATTAAAACCCCTTCTACTTCACCTGTTTGCGTTTTCACTTTGAGCGGGCGATTTAAATTTTTAAGAAATTGCCGTTTCAGATGAAAGGGTTTAGTAATATCAACAGATGAAACGGTTAGGGCAAAATCTTCTTCTTCACGATCTAAATTATGTTCAATATGCCGGCTCAAATTGACGATGTCATCAATAGTTACCCCTTTGTCGCCATCAATAATTATGTTGATGTCATTGTTTTCGGATATTTTAAAATCCAATACAAAAATATCCGGACGATCTTTTAAACCGGAAATCAGTAATTTATTAACTTTATCTTCTAAGCTCATTTATATTTTTGTATAAAAATAGGGGACTCGCGTCCCCATACCACTCTTCTTCATAAATTCGTTGCAAAGATACAATTTTTTTTTAAACCGAAATACTTTCGTAAATTAAAAATATTTTGTAAATTTATAGCATGAAAAAAACAAATGTTATGAAAAAAATACTTGTCCCTGTTGATTTTTCAAAAAAATCAGAAGAAGCTCTTAAAGTAGCAGCCAAAATAGCCCGAAAAATAGATGGTGAAATATATGTTTTACATCTTTTGGACATTCCTTCCGGCGAAGTGGATATGATTGACGGACACCAAGTACCCAAAGGACCTATGGCTATGATGCTGTTTGAAACCACCCATGAAAAATTTGATGAGTTTCTTGATAAAGATTACTTAGATGATATTCCGGTTTATGAAAAAGTGATGACTGATGCGCCGGTTGAAGGTATATCGGAATTTGCCAAAAAAAATAACATCGATTTCATTGTAATGGGCTCACATGGTACCAGCGGATTAGAAGAATTTTTTGTTGGGTCCAATACCGAAAAAGTGGTTAGAACCTCTAAAATTCCTGTTTTGGTCATCAAAAGACCAGCTGACGAATTTAAAGTTGAAAAAGTAGTAATAG
>WFZY01000380.1 GCA_015489265.1 Flavobacteriaceae bacterium
GCTACTACGGAACTTTCTTCGATAGCCATTGGTATGGCATATAGTTTTCCATTAATCAAAAAATTAGGCGCCACGGCATAAGGTAAGTAGAAATTTGTCAAAGTATTTTCTATAAAACCATCATGCAATTCTTGCAAATCTGCATCGTTGTGCCAATATTGCTCTAAAATCCGGCGGGCATCCGGCACATTGTTAAAATAAGTTTGCAACAACCAATCTATTTTGGCTTGTTTTGATAACTTTGAAAATCCGTTAACTTGCATGCTTGTTGTGTTTGAACCCGCAAGATACTTATTTTTGAAAAAACTTTTCATTGTATAATGATAATACTTTTGGGATTGAATCTCCCCTTTATTACCGGCACAAAAGCCATTTTGCGTATAAAAATATTTATTGTATCTTTGCAGCTTGATAATAACATACATAATAATCATTTAAAACAATATTGGCATGTATTTAACACCAGAAGTTAAAAAAGAGATTTTCGCTAAATACGGAAAATCTGAAAAAGACACCGGTTCACCGGAAGGACAAATTGCGTTGTTTACGTTTCGCATTAACCATTTGACCGAACATTTAAAGAAGAACAAACATGACTACAGTACCGAGAAAGCTTTGGTCAAAATGGTAGGAAAAAGACGAAGTCTTTTAAACTATTTGAAAAACAACGATATCGAACGATACAGAAACATTATTAAAGAATTGGGCTTACGTAAATAAGCCGGCTACATTGAGAAGGGCAGGAGACTGCCCTTCTTTGTATCTTTAATTTACTACATTATTTTATCAGTTAGAGTATAAACTGAAACTTTACAAATTAAGATTATTTTTATGATACCAAAACCAATTAGAGAGACCATTCAGCTAGACGATGGTCGAACCATATCTATAGAAACCGGAAAATTAGCCAAACAGGCTGACGGTTCAGTGGTTGTGAGAATGGGTAATACCATGCTGCTGGCAACCGCTGTAGCATCAAAAGATGTCAATCCGGATATCGATTTTTTGCCTTTAACTGTAGATTACCGTGAAAAATTTGCATCATCAGGTAAATTTCCGGGCGGATTTTTCAAAAGAGAAGGTCGTCCCAGTACCGAAGAAATTTTAGTCATGCGTTTAGTCGATCGCGTGTTGCGACCGCTATTCCCAAAAGATTATCACGCTGAAACACAAGTGATGATACAATTGATGTCACACGACGAAAATGTACAAGCCGATTCATTAGCCGGTTTGGCGGCATCAGCGGCTTTGGCGGTTTCGGATATTCCTTTTGAAGGACCTATTTCGGAAGTTCGCGTAGCAAAAATTGACGGTGAGTTGGTCATTAATCCCAGCTATGAAGCAACGGAAACTGCAACTATTGATTTAATGGTTGGTGGTACGGAAGATTCCGTTACCATGGTGGAAGGACAAATGCAGGAAGTCAGTGAAGAAGAAATGATTGAAGCCATTGAATTTGCGCATCAAGCTATTAAAAAACAAGTAGCCGTTCAAAAGAAATTTGCCGAGCAAGTTGCTAAAGCTTTCCCAAAAAGAGATTATCCCAAAGCCGAACAAGATGAAGTTTTATATGATGAGATCGAAAAAGCCGTTTACGATAAACTGTATGCCATAGCCAAAGAAGGTACCGGTAAACATGAACGAAGCGATAAATTTAATGCCGTCAAAGAAGAACTTTTAGAATCTTATGACGAAGAAACTTTGGAAGAAAAAGGCAAATTAATCGGAGAATATTTTCATAAAGTGATGAAAAAAGCCGTCCGTGATTTGATTTTAAATGAGGGCTTGCGACTAGACGGTCGTAAAACCAATGAAATAAGACCTATTTGGACAGAAGCAGATTATCTGCCATCCGTTCACGGCTCGGCTATCTTTACGCGTGGTGAAACCCAAGCATTGGCAACCGTAACACTGGGGACTTCAAGAGAAGTCAATATGATTGACGGCGCTACCTTACGAAGTGAAGAAAAATTTTATTTACATTATAACTTCCCACCTTTTTCAACCGGTGAAGCCCGACCGTTACGGGGTACATCGCGTCGTGAAATTGGACACGGACACTTGGCGCAACGTGCTTTAGAACCAATGGTACCCGAAGATACGCCTTATACCATCAGAGTCGTATCCGATATTTTAGAATCCAACGGTTCATCATCAATGGCAACCGTTTGTGCCGGCTCAATGGCATTGATGGATGCCGGTATTCAAATGAAAAAACCGGTATCGGGTATTGCCATGGGCTTGATTTATGATGAAGATACCAAAAATTATGCAGTTTTATCAGACATTCTTGGTGACGAAGATCACCTGGGTGATATGGACTTTAAAGTTACCGGAACCAAAGACGGAATCACGGCTTGTCAAATGGATATCAAAATCAAGGATTTGAAACGTGAAATTCTTGAAAAAGCTTTACACCAAGCCAAAGAAGGTAGAATGCATATCATGGGCGAAATGGCAAAAACCATTTCGGAACCCAGACCTACCGTTAAAGATTTTGTACCGAAAATGGTTAAAATAGAAATTGATAAAGATTATATCGGAGCAGTAATCGGCAAAGGAGGTAAAGATATTCAACAGTTGCAAGAAGATACCGATACTACCATTGTTATAGACGAAGTGGACGGCAAAGGTTTGATAGAAATTATGGGTACGGATATGGATAAAATACAAAAAGTATTGGATCGTATAGCCGTAATTACTTTTGAACCGGAAGTTGGTGAAACTTACAAAGGTAAAGTCGTCTCAATTAAAGATTTTGGTGCTTTTGTTGAGATTGCCCCCGGAACGGACGGCTTGTTACACATATCCGAAATAGATTGGAAACGTATAGACAAAGTAACTGATGTGTTGAAAGAAGGCGATATGGTTGATGTTAAAGTAGTGGGCTTTGACAGAGGTAAAATGAAATTGTCCCGTAAGGCATTATTACCCCGTCCGCCCCGTAAAGATAAACGACCACCACGTAGAGAATCATAAAAAGATTATTAAAAACTTGTCAATTTTGACAAAAGTAGCATGTTAAATTGATATATTATCCTTTTTTCTTGTTCAAAAAAAATCCTGATGAATCAGATACATCATCAGGATTTTTTTGAATTATTATTTTGTAAAGATATTATTTGATGATTAATTTCTGTACAAAGCTATCTTTATGATTAGAAATTTTCACCAAATATATACCCATAGGCAAATTCGAAAGATTGACATGCGCATTACCTTTAGCAGTTTGATTCAAAATACTTTTTCCGGTTAAATCGGTTATATGAATATTGTAGTCAAATTGCTCTTGGTTGTCAATATTTAAAATATCATGGGCAGGATTTGGGTAAATGGTGATTTTTTTTGCAAGTTCGTCACCTACTGAGCCCGGATGCTCATTATGATATAACTTACCAACACCAAAAAAATTGGTATCTGCACCGGTTATGAATAGATCGGTTTTTCCATCATTGTCATAGTCAGCAGCATCAGCATCACAATACTGTACAGCAGTAAAACTTTCGGTAGTATTTTCAACAAAAATACCACTTCCGTTATTTTCATATAATTTGGCGATCAGATTTTCACTACTACCGACAACATTGACACCGGTAATAAAAATATCTAAGCCTCCATTATTGTCAAAATCTGCCAATTCGATGTTTGCTACACGATGTGCTGCTGTAATATTGAAATGCGGATCGTCTGTGAATGTATTATTGTTGTTAAGCATTAGGTGGGCTTCACTATCTTGATTTGAGGTTCCTGTTATGACAAAATCTAAGTCACCATCGCCATCAATATCGCTCCACTCAAAATCACCGAGCCACAATTGCGGAAAGCCGAGATTTAATTCAGTAAAATTTTGCGAACCATCATTTTGCCATACTTTAGTATATGAGGTGTTTGTTGTATCATTCCAACCTGCTAAAGTAATATCCATATCGCCATCATTGTCAAAATCTACAAATTTTACTTTACCATAGTTCATTGGTGGTAAATTCAAACTCGATTCGATAAAATTGCCATTACCGTCATTTTCATAAACTTTCGAAAAGTAAGTCCAATTGGTTGTTTCCATACCGGTCAAGGCTATATCTAAATCACCATCATTATCATAATCTCCAAAAACCACATCCCCCATATAAGAATTGAGTAAACCTGTGTTAGAAGCAGAAAAAGTACCGTTTCCGTTATTGATATAAACATCTGTTACCCCTACACTGTTGTCATAGCCCATTATAACCAAATCCATATCGCCATCATTGTCAACATCGCCCCAGTCGGCAGCGCCTGTATTTAATATGGGCAAACCGGAGTTGGTTACCAAATTAAAGGTACCATTATCATTTTGATATAAGCCGCCACCATTACTGTTAGCATTGAGTTGTCCGGTATAGTAGAGATCCAAATCGCCATCACCGTCATAATCTCCAAAAGCACTGAACCCGAAAGTTAGTTGCGGTAAACTACCGGTAACATCGGCAAAATTTTGACCAAAAGCCCAAAATCCGGTCAATAAAAATAAAAATGTAATTTTTTTCATAAACTTAGTTTTTAATGATTTAAAATTTGTTTCAAATTCTTATCACAAATTTACTAAAAAAGATTGAAACAGCTCAATGCTGTTAAAATACCGATATTTTTATTTTAAATTCGATATTTTATTCGGAACTGCACGATTGTATCTTGTGGTATTATATCTTAATATTGCCAATATCGCTTAAACAAACTTCTTGATTTTGAATAAACATTCAATAAATGAAATATATCCTTTTAGAATATCTTGAAGTCCTTTTTCTCCATGGTAATTATTAGGAAGTGATGAAAATTTTGGATATTTGTTTTTTAGCTGTACAAGACTTGTTTTATTATAATAATTCCAGCCCTTCGGGCTTATTTAATAAACCTTGTAAGGGTGATATGTTTATAGACAGAACAGTAATAAATACACCATTGAACCCTGAAGGGGTGAAATTATTTAAAAATAAAATCGCCAAGATTATATGATTCTTGAACCTAATTTATTATTACCCATACAAAACAACATAGAGCCAAAATATTAGAACAAGTGGCAAAAAGAATATAGCGGATTTTTTATCAATACATTTTTTAAGATATACCAATTTTCTAGGTCTGAAATATGATATATATATCAATTAAGCCCTTCATTATGCCTTTTAATCCAGTTTTTGGATTTGTCATAAATCCTTTGTAGTATTTATTGTGCTTAAACTGTGAATAATAGGAACAAAATATTCTATAATAAAAAAGACTGCCATATCTGACAGTCTTAAAAGTATTGGCGGTCCGGACGAGACTCGAACTCGCGACCCCATGCGTGACAGGCATGTATTCTAACCAACTGAACTACCGGACCTGTTGTTTTGCAACTTATAGAACAACCTTAACGAAGGTCGCTCTTTTTGTTTTGCGAGTGCAAATATATAAACTTTTTCTTAATAGTCAAACAAAAAAATATATTTTTTCATTTTTTCTCCCTTTTAAGGTTATTATCAATAATTTGAATATTCATGTGAAATATAATTTAATGTATTCCTATGTTTAAAATTATGGGGTTAATTTGTTGTAAATCAATCGGTTTTTGTATTGTTGAATAAATGCTTTCAGCCGTTTAATCATATAAGCGGTATCTACCGGTGCTTGGTGTAACAAGTTTTGTTTGAGTAGCCGGTCTTTTTTGTAATTGAATAATCCTGTTACTTTCTCATTGCGAAAACGTAATAAATAATCGTCTTGCATATATTCCCAAGTACCACCGTTATAATTAACCACAAAGGGATGTTTTTCGGTTTTGGGATCGTTACCAAAACTCAAAATTTTTCCCGAATAATGTAATTTACGTAATAACCGCGGCATAATATCTACTTGTTGCATCAAGGTGCTATCTAGTTGTTTTTCTTGTGGATTGCCCGGCTCGAAAATGATGATAGGAATCGCATGGCGTCCTACTGAAGAATTGTATTCCGGTAAGTAACTTTGATTGCAATGATCGGCAGAAATAATAAAAATGGTGTTGTTATACCAAGGCATTTTGGACATGGTCTTAAAAAAATGCCCCATGGAATAATCCATGTATTGAATAACTTTATGAATAGGTAGCGGTCCGCCTTTGAATTTACCTTCAAATCCGGGAGGCAATTTAAACGGATGATGCGATGACAAGGTGAAAACTGTTGAAACAAATGGCTGTTTAAAGGTATCAAGCGTTTTAGCCATATACTGTAAAAACTTGTCATCGGGAATCCCCCAATAGCCGTCAAAATCTTCAGGGTGCCTATACTCGGTCATGCCATAATATTCATCAAAACCGGCTAGCTTAATAAAAGCATCAAAACCCATCGAGCCATTGGGCGCTCCATGAAAAAATGCTGTTTTGTAACCTTTTTGTTTTAAAATTTTTCCTAATCCTAAAAGCTTGTCTGTGCCATAAGGCGACAAAA
>WFZY01000381.1 GCA_015489265.1 Flavobacteriaceae bacterium
AATAAAGAAGGCTTTTTTAATTATAGTTCGCTGGAAATGACACCTGAAATTGGTGATATTTTTAAAGTTCAAATGATAAAACGTGGAGATAATTCATTTTATGAAATTGTCACAGCTGAAAAAATGCCTGACAATACATCTGTTCCGGCAATAAAAACATTTAGCGGTCAAATAAAAATACACCCGAGAGGTTTTGGCTTTGTCGATAACATTTTTATTCAACCTGATTTGGTTGATAAACAAAAATTTAAAGACAAAGATAAAGTTTTTGGCAGAGCAATCCTGTCCTACAACAAGCATAGGAAAACTTGGGGTTGGAAATGTTTTGAAATTGAGAAAGATAACGCACCTTTCTAAACCAACTCAATCTCAAATTGTGTTAAATTGATAAAATCTTGCAAACGCTCTTTGATTTCGGGTTTGGTTAATGATTCCAAACGTTCGGTACCGAATTTTTCTACCGTAAATGAAGCGAGATTAGACCCGCAAATAACGGCATTTTTCATCGCATTAAAACTGATGTCTTCCAGTTGTGCCAATTTACCGATAAAGCCGCCCGCAAAAGTATCACCGGCGCCGGTCGGGTCAAAAACATCTTCAAGTGGTAAAGCAGGGGCAAAAAAGATATTATTACCGTGGAAGAGCAGGGCGCCATGTTCCCCTTTCTTAATAATCAAATATTTTGGACCCATTTTTTGAATGGTTTTAGCTGCATGCACCAATGAATAATCGTTACTCAACTGGCGGGCTTCTTCATCATTGATGATAAGAATATCAATATTTTTCAAGACTGTCATCAAGTCGTCCCATGCCGTGTCCATCCAAAAGTTCATCGTATCGAGTGCAATAAGTTTCGGGCGGGTTGTCATTTGGTCAATAACCGATTGTTGAATAGCCGGATGCAGATTGCCCAACATTAAAAAGTCGGCGTCTTTATATTTGTCGGGAACCACCGGATTAAAATGTGCCAAACAATTGATTTCGGTAATTAAAGTATCCCGTTTGTTTAAATCGTTGTGGTATTTACCTTTCCAGTAAAAAGTTTTTTCATTTTTCAATTTTTCAATACCCGAAATATCAATATCCCGTTTGATAAATTTTTGTAAAAATTCATCGGGAAAATCATACCCGATTACGGAAACAATACCTACTTGTTCAGTTAGTTTTTTGGCTGCCATAGAAATATATGAAGCGGAGCCACCGAGAATTTTTCCGGTTTCCCCGAATGGCGTGATAATTTCGTCAAAGGCAACCGTGCCAACCGTTAGTATTTTTGACATGCTAAGGAATATTGGTTAATTTATATTGCGAAAATAATTTTTTTTCGGTGTTTTTCAAGTTTTTTATCCAAAAGTTTTTAACAATTGGTACGATAGTGGTTATATCCATGTTATTTGCTTGATTTCAACGATATTTTTATGGCCCTATTTGCATATATAAGTATTACATTCGCTAGTTGAATCTGCCAATCATAATCGTTAATTGCTGACCAAACGACAATCCATATAATTTTATTAAATTTGCCGGTCATTTAATATTTATTAACTCATTTTGATAGTTTAGAATATTTTTACTTATGAAAACAATTAAACAGATTATAAATTCCGAGCAACTCAATCAACCGATTGAAGTCAAAGCTTGGGTCAAAACTTTTAGAAATGATCGTTTTATTGCGGTTAATGACGGTTCAACCATTCAAAATTTGCAATTGGTTATTGATCCGGAAAAGTTTGATGAAAAACTGCGTAAGAAAATCAATACCGGTGCAGCTATTTATGCCAAGGGTGAATTGGTTGAAAGTATGGGAAAAGGTCAAAAAGTCGAAGTTTTGGTTAATGAATTGGAAATTTTAGGAGAATCAGACCCTGAAAAATTTCCCATTCAACCCAAGCGGCACAGTTTGGAATTTTTACGAGAAAAAGCCCATTTACGACCACGTACGACCTTGTTTGGGGCAATTATGCGTATCAGAAATACTTTAGCTTTTGCGGTACATCAATATTTTCAAGAAAATAATTTTTTGTATGTCAATACCCCGATTATTACAGGAGCTGATGCTGAAGGTGCCGGCGAAATGTTTCAAGTGACAACATTAAACCCAAGTAAGCCGCCTCTTGATGAAAATGGCGATATTGACTATAAAAAGGATTTTTTCGGACGTAAAACCAATTTAACGGTATCCGGACAGCTGGAAGCTGAAACCTATGCGATGGCATTGGGTAAAGTTTACACATTCGGTCCCACATTTAGGGCTGAAAACTCCAATACTACACGACACTTGGCAGAATTTTGGATGATAGAACCAGAAGTGGCTTTTATGGACTTACATGGCGATATGGATTTGGCAGAAAGTTTTGTCAAATATATTATCAAGGCGGTTTTGGATAAAAATTATGAAGACTTGCAATTTTTGGAAATGCGACTGAAAAACGAAGAAAAACAAAAACCGCAAGCCCAACGTAGCGAATTGGCATTAATAGAAAAACTACAATTTGTATTGGACAATAATTTTATTCGGCTGAGCTATACCGAAGCCATAGAAATATTGCGTAATTCTAAAGCTTTTAAAAAGAAAAAGTTTAAATTTCCGGTCGAATGGGGTGTTGATTTACAAAGTGAACATGAGCGTTATTTAGTCGAAAAACACTTTAAAAGTCCGGTCATTATTTATGATTATCCTGCTAAAATCAAAGCATTTTATATGCGACTCAATGATGATGAAAAAACTGTTCGTGCCATGGATGTTTTGTTTCCCGGCATAGGCGAAATCATAGGCGGTTCACAACGTGAAGAACGTTTGGATGTACTATTGCAAAAAATGGAAGATTTGGGTATTGACCAAGAAGAATTGTACTGGTATATTGACACGCGTCGTTTTGGTACGGCGGTTCACAGTGGTTTTGGATTGGGTTTTGAACGTATGGTACAATTTGTAACCGGAATGGGGAATATCCGTGATGTCATTCCGTATCCGCGTTATCCCGGTAATGCCGCTTTTTAAATTAAATATGCAACCCAAACCAACATATTATTTTATTCGTGTTTTAATTTTTATTCCCGGTATTTTTTGGTTAACCGCTTGTTCCGGTGGAGATATTTTGCCCAAGCCCAAAGCCCAATTGCGTTTGGAATACCCGCAAGCTGTCTATCAAAAGGCGAATTTTAAATATTTCAGTTTTGATAAATCGAATCTTGCTAAGATAGAGAAGGTTTCCGATAAAAAAATCAATTTAGTCTATCCAGCAATGAAAGCCAAAATATATTTGACTTATAAACCGGTTAATCATAATTTGGAAGGACTGTTACGTGATGCCGAAAAATTTACTTATGAGCATACTGTCAAAGCCGATGAAATCATTACGCGCGATTTTGTTAACAAAAAAGACAGTGTCTATGCCACCATCAATCAAGTAACGGGCAACGCCGCTTCGCAGATTCAATTTCACGTTACTGATAGTATTCAGCATTTTTTAGACGGCTCCTTATATTTTTATGCCCAACCCAATTATGATTCCATTATGCCGGCAGCAAAATATCTTGAAAAAGATGTAAAACGTTTAGTTGAGAGTTTGCGCTGGCAGTAGACACGATAAAATCCTAATTTATATTTGGTTGTTAGAAATTTTATGAATTATTCAGGTTAAATTGATTTTTTTTATTTCCCTAAGATTTTGTTATACACTTTTTGATTGTTTAAAATATCTTTGGCTTTCAAAATAACAGGGTCATGTTTAACCTTATATTGTATCAAGCCCGTTTTTTGAAAATAACGATTAATTAAATCTTCTGATAATTTTGATAGAATATACATTTTGTATTTTTTTAATTCCTTGATATTCTGTAATTTATATTCATTCTGCAATTGAGTATAAGCATTGATTACCGAAGCACCTTGGTGTTCTTTTATTGCCCTTTCTTTGGCTTTTTCTAAAATTTTTTCAGCATCACTTTTAGGCAATAAATGCCGTTTTTTTATAAAACCGATAAAGTTGTCAAAATCTTTGCCGGTCAATTTAAAGTCTGCAATCTTTGCCGGTTTTGTATGCATATAATAATACCAAGTTGCATAATCAAACAAAATACCTTTGTTGATTAAGTCTTTGATAAGTGATGCGTTTATCTCGGTTTTTAGTTCAATATCCGGCACAACACCTCCTAAATTATGCACCGTTCTGCCATTTGTTGTTTTGTAATCTTTTTCGGGCAAATTGTCTCGCATCAACAGTGGTTTACCGTTTTTATCGCGATGCCAATAGTCAATTTTTTGGATGAGCCGTCCCGAAGGAATATAATATTTTGAAATGGTCTGTTTCATATAAGTGCCGTATTTGAGCTTATAAGTCCGTTGTACCAAGCCCTTGCCGTAAGTTGTATCACCGACAATCACAGCACGGTCATAGTCTTGTAAGCTTCCCGATAATATTTCCGAAGCCGAAGCCGAGTGATTATTGACCAAAATAACGATAGGAATCTCTTCATCAATGGAAGGATTACGAGTCAAATAAGTTCTGTTGTATTTTTCAAATCGTCCTTTGGTGGTTACCACAACCTTACCTTGCGGGATGAAAAAATTGACAATTTTAATAACTTCGTTGAGCAAACCACCCGGATTGCCACGTACATCGATAATTAATTTCTTAGCCCCCTGCTTTTTAAGACCAAGCAAAGCTTTTTTAACTTGACGGGCAGCGAGTTTATTAAATTTAATAAAACGAATATAACCGATATCACCATCAAGATACGTACCGGTAACGGCATCTAACTTAATATCAGCTCTTTTTACCTTTAAATCCAAATTTTTTCCATTGCGTTTGACGGCAAGCTCAACGTCACTTCCGGCAGCACCTTTAAGTAAATTGGAAGCCACTTTTGCCGATAAGTCTGCTACTTTTTTACCATCAATAGCCCATATTTTATCACCGATTTTGAGTTTTTTGGCAGCCGGTGAATTTTTAAAAATATCCGTTACCATAATTAAGCTGTCTTTGTAGCGAACATGAATACCTAAGCCGCCAAAATGTCCTTCTTGTCGCATTTTTTGGTTTAAAATACCTTGCTCATCATAAAATGTCGTAAAGCGGTCTAAGCCATTGAGCATACGTTTGGTATTTTTCTGCATCATATCGCCAATATTGATATCGTCAATGTAATTGGTCGCCAATTTTTTTAGTACATCATTATATATTTCCATCTGTTTACTAATCTCAAAATACGGATTTTGAGCTGACATTGTCATTATAATGCTTAAAAATATACCGCTGATTATTCGTTTCATATCCTAAAAAGTTTAATTTTTTTATACAAAAACCTCACCAAACAAGTTTGATAAAAATGTTTATATTTAATTTTTTAAAAATACACAATTTTTACAAATGGATACAGACGCACTTTATTATCTTTTAGCGCTTCAAAAAGTCAAGAATATCGGGGATATTTCGGCTAAAAAATTGTTGCGTCATTTTGGCTCTGCCAAAGCAATTTTTGAAGCGGCAAAGCACAATGATATTGATGTGCAAGATATCGGTACGGTGATGATTCATAGTTTAAAACAGTTTAATGATTGGCAACGCGTATCCGATGAAATTAAATATATCGAGCAACATCATCTTAAAGTTGTCAGTATTTTTGACGATGCGTATCCTTACAGACTGCAACATGCACCGGATGGTCCCATCCTGTTTTTTTATCAAGGCAATGCCGACTTGAACCATAGCAAAACAATCAGTATAGTCGGGACACGCAATATGACTTCGTATGGCAAACGAATGGTAATGGAAATTATAGAAGGATTAAAAGACTACCAACCGTTAATAGTCAGCGGATTGGCTTACGGTGTTGATGTTGAAGCACATGTGCAAGCTTTAAAACACGATTTACCGACCATTGCTGTTTTAGGACATGGATTTCAACGGATTTACCCGAGTATTCATCAAAAAATTGCCCGTCAAATGTTGGAAAACGGTGGCTTGATTTCCGAATTTTGGCATACCGATCCGGTTGATCGCAATAATTTTTTGAAACGTAACCGGATTGTTGCCGGTATGTCCGAAGCTGTTATCATCATAGAATCCGGCGTCAAAGGCGGTGCTTTGGTTACGGCGGATATTGCCAACTCGTACAATCGGGATGTGTTTGCCGTACCCGGACGTTCATCAGATACTTTTAGTAAAGGATGTAACAATTTGATTAAAAACAACAAAGCCGCCTTAATAACCGATACACAAGATATAATTAACCTGTTACAATGGCAGGAACAAAAACTTAAACCGGTAAATCCACAGCTCAATTTGTTTGTTGATTTAACGGATGATGAACAACTAATTTTTGATTTACTACAAGCAGAAGGCAAAATGTCTTTGGACGAAATGGCTCTAAAACTTGAAATGCCGGTTTCTAAATTGGCACAAATTTTATTGCAAATGGAATTAAATAATATTGTGACATCTTTACCGGGTAAGTTATTTGAATTATTGTAGATTTTTTTATTAAAACCTTTACAGATTTAAGCTTAACTACATTTTTAGATAAAAATCTCGGGTCAATTGAATATAATCATCGGTATATTGATGTCTGGCATGTTCTATAATCAAATGGTTTTCTTTTAATGGTTTGTCGATATGAGAAATTTTTAATAATATTCTCTTGACTTTGGCTTTAGCATGTCCTTTTACAAAACAAAGTTTGTTTAAAAAGAGTTGCTCTTGTCGGATAATTTGTTTTACGGTTTCTAACTTGTCTGCCGGTAAAATCAATTGGATACTACCTTCCGGTTGTAGTATTTTTTTTGACCTTGTAATAAGCTCATCTAAAGAAAGTTGTTGATTATGACGAGCAATAGTTCGTTGTTGATTGGAATTTAAGGTTTTTTCATCAAAATAAGGCGGATTGCTTATGATGACATCATATTTTTTTTCGGGCACAAACAATTTGAAATCCGAATGAATGAGTTGTAGACGTTTAGACCATTTGGAATTACTAAAATTTTCCGAAGCTTGACAGGCAGCGGCAGGGTCGATTTCTATGGCATCAATATGAGCTAATGGCTGTTTTTGAGCGCACATCAAGGCGATTAGTCCGGTTCCGGTACCAATATCAAGAATATGATGCGCATGTTTTAAGTCAGCCCAAGCGCCTAATAAAACCCCGTCTGTCCCGACTTTCATGGCAGTCTGTTCTTGGGCAATACGGAATTGTTTAAATCTGAAAATATCTTTTTTA
The DNA here is from genome assembly GCA_015489265.1 of Flavobacteriaceae bacterium. GTDB lineage: Bacteria > Bacteroidota > Bacteroidia > Flavobacteriales > Flavobacteriaceae > WGBX01. The sequence continues at coordinate 7,219 of WFZY01000381.1, forward strand.
ACAGGCATCACTTTCAACGATAGATATCAACCAAACCATCCGGTGTATCAAAAACAATACTTTGGTTATCTCTATCAACTTTATTGATAAACCGGTCGGAAACCGGAATGAGAATTTCGTTGTTTTGTTCGTCTTTAATGACAAAAAATGCCTGTGGTGCTTGATCGTTTATAGCTTGTATCGTGCCTAAATGTCCCAATCTTTTGTCTATGGCATCATAACCGATCACTTCGTGAAAATAGAATTTATTCCCGGTTAACTCCGGTAAACTTTTTAAAGGTAAGTAAATAGATTTGCCAATAAGCGCGTCGGCATCTTCAATACTGTTAATATCTTCAAAATCAAGCCGTAGTGTCGTGGCTTTGTGTAAAGATGATTTATTTAAAAAAAATGGAATCAGTTTTCCTTTAATGTCAAGAAAAACGGATTCCATTCCTTCGTAAGTTTCGGGTTCATCGGTGTCTATTTTGGCTAAAAGTTCTCCTTTTATACCATATTTTTTTACGATTTTCCCTAAATAATAAGCGTCTTCTTTTTTCATTGTATGAAAAACGGCTTATTCTTCTGTTTTGTCTTCAGTTGTTGCCGTACCGGCAGCTTCTTCAATGG
>WFZY01000382.1 GCA_015489265.1 Flavobacteriaceae bacterium
TTTTTGACTTTGAACACCTTTAATTTTGAAACGCCACTGTTCTTGTTGTCCCGGCTTGATTTTGTCTCTAAACCGGATAGTTTCTATTTCCAGTTGGTCTGACGGATAAGGTACTTCGATGTTCAAACTACCAAGTCTGTTATCATTAAAGCCGTTAAAAGCATAATGTACAACAAAGCCACCTAAATCTTTTTTGGTAATGGGAACTATGATAGTTTTATAAGTTTCGTCGCTTATGAACGTTTGATGAGAGATGATTTTCCTAGCTTTTTCCACCCAAATTTGCATGCTGTTTCCGCTTGAAGCCGACCCGATTTTTAAAACGAGTTGGTCCCCCGGGTGATAGGTATCTTTATTTTGAAAAACATCAAAATATTTATGGTCTGCTACTTGTTTTTGGTCGGTTTTATAAATTTCAAACCATTGTTTGGCAACGACTTCTTGTCCGTCTTTATCTTTGGAAGTGGCAATCGCTACATATTGACCCGCAGGAAAATTTTGTCCGGGGGTAAACCTAATTTTTTCTTGTTCGCCCGTCAAGATATTTTGTTGCCAATATAACTTCCCTGTATCCCAAAATACCGGTTTGGTTTCCGTTTTATCATAAGGTATATGTGGTAATTTTTTGACAAATTCCGACTTGTCAATACTTTGAATATCCGGTACAGTCCAAGGTCTGCTACGCAAGACTCTATCGGGGGCTTTGAGTTTGTATATCTTTAATTGCACGCTTGCCGGCACTTTTACATCATTGAGATTCAAACTTTGAATATGAATGGTGTCGGTTTGTGCTTTTAGCATTTTTTCAGGCATTTCCAAGACCAGTTTGAGTTGTTTGTAGCCGGCATTAACGGTCAATTCGCGACTATGGGTTTCGCCGTTCAGGTCGGTAACTTCGGCATAAACTTTATAATGGAATACCGGATTGTTTTCGGGCTTGATACTGCGGTCGGGCAATGCCTTGAATTTAATCATAAATTCGCCTTTGTCGTTGGTAACGGTTGTGCCGTGTGTTATTTCTTGTGGTTTGGATTGAAATACCGGACGATACCAATACCACCAACGCGGCATCGATACTTCCCGCTTGACCCGGTAAGTTACTTGGGCATTTGTGATTTTGCTGCCGGCAAAACTTTCGGCGAGTCCTTTAACTTGAATGACATCATTGACTTTGTAAGTTTTTTCGGGTTTGTTTAATACCACTTCAAATTTGGGACGTTTGTAAGCTTCAACTCTTATCTGTTTGCTGTTATATAGTCCTATTTTAGTGGCTTCAATTTCCAAACTAAAATTACCGGTCAGTCCCTGTTCGGGCAAGATAAATTCGCCATGAACCGAACCGAAATCGTTGGTTCTCAAAGTTTTTTCGCCTATTTTTTGCCGGTTAACATCAAATAAAACGAGATGAACCGGCAGTCCGCTCAACACTTTGGAACGATTGGGTAATTTGGTCAAACAAATGGCTTTAAAATAGAGTGTTTGTCCCGGACGGTAAATACTACGGTCTGTAAAAAGAAACGCCGTATGGTGTTTTTTTTCAGGTCTGGGCTGGTAAATATATGGTATATTTTCAGTAAAATATGCCGTTTTACCGGTGTCATATTTAACAATGATTTGGTAATGGGATGTCAATTTTGAACAAGATGCTTGTCCTTGATGATTAGTTTTTAAATTCTTTTCGATTTTCCAATTGCCGTGATAATCTTGTTTTTTTAAAGTTACGGTCGCATTGGCAATAGGTGAGCCATTTTGACGGTTTAAGATGGTAAAATCCGTTTTATGTCCCATTCGCCCCATGGTTTGTAAAACCACATCGGTAACTTGAAATGAAGTAATACCAAAAGCTTTATTTTCATTCGTTGTCAAAAACAAAACATATTCACCGTTTGGCAAACCGGCGATGATGCGTTCCGTACTGTGATTTTGATAATCGTGTTCGTTTGGTAAATTATAATTATAGGATTTGACAGGTGTAAACTTTTCTATAAAATCACGTTTTTTACCGGCATCATAAATTTTATTTAACTGTTGTATTTGTTCGTGCGATAGCCGGTATATTTTTAATACGGTATTTGACAGGTTACGAAACTCTATTTTGATTAAAGAAGCTTGATTTTCAGGAATATATTTTTCGATTTCAACTTTCAGTTCTTTGGATTTTATCTCTGACATTAAGTTCCGGCAATTCGTAGCGCCTGGTGTTTTGGGATATTTTTTAATAGCCGTTTCACATATAGCGATAGCTTCTTTTTTTGACCAACGATGACTATTATTTTGACCGGGGATATATTTAGTGCCCAATTGATTTAAGACGGTCGCCATTTTATAATAAGCCATAGCGGCAATAGGAAAACTTTCGTATTTTTTGGTAAAATTTTGAAGCGCTTTAAGAAAAACTTTTTCTTTGTCAGGGAAAACAGCATTGTTATAAACAAATTGCAAACGTTGTAAGTCAATGTGGGCAAGTGCATCTAAATTTTGTTTGTCGTTAATGCGAAACTGTAAATAAGATTGGTATATTTTGAGTGCTTGATATTGTTTAGAAAGCGTATCTTTCGTGTTGATTTTCAACGTGATAAACTTATCAACATCCGATAAAAATTCAGGTTGATCAATATAGAAATTTTGCGCAGGTGCCGTCAAAGCGTTTTCTTTATTTTCGTAAAATCGCAGGGCTTCATTTACTAAAACATCGTACAATACCGGTTGGTATTTGGTGGCTTGGTCGGATAAATTTAAAACGGCTTTAAAAGTTGAAACCGGAATGTGTTTTAAAATTTCGGGATGTTGCAACGAACGATTAAAATGCGTATAAACGGCTTTGTATAGTGTATTCAAATCCCAAGTTCTAAAATCTTTTGGGTCAACAGCGCTCGCCGTTTCGGTGCGGTGTGCAAATTTCCAACGATTGGCTTGATAATACTGCCAAAACATTTGTGCCAAATAGCTTTCCAAAATGTTTTTAACCGGCGGTTGACTCGAATCAATTTCCTGTTCAAACTTATGCACAATTTTCAGCTGACTGTCTTCTTCCAACTGCATCATATATTTGGATTGATAAAGCAATGACTTAATAATTTGCGGACTGTTGTGTTCTTCTTTGGCTTTGGCATAAATTTTCTTAACCAACTTGTAGGCGGATTTGGTCAAGCCGTTTTTTTCAAATTTAAGGACTTGTTGCCAAAGGCCGGAATAATCGGAATAATGCACTTGTGTTGTGATTTTAATGGGATTTTTTGAAATATTTTGATGGATATTTTGATTTTTTGGACTCGAACAAGCCCATAAAATCAGTAAGGGAAAAAGAATTTTGTGAAGCATATGTAACTATTTTGGATAGATATTTTTAGCCAACAATTTACAATTAATTTGCAGACATAGCAAACCGGTTTTTATGAAATAATTCAAGGATTGTGCCAATTCTTATTCTGATTATTTTATCTGCTTATGACTACCATCACAAAATGCCGGATTCTTGGTAATCTGACAGGTGCATAACCAATAGTCTTTGGTTTCATCGACCGTAAAAATTAGGGGATGCATACCGGTGTCAGAATGTTTACCGTCACAAAAAGGTAATTTGCTTGATAAGCCGCAGGTACACCATGCATAGTTTTTTCCGGCTTCCAGTTTGAGTTTAACGGGTTTATTCATAGTGTAGTTTTTGTTACAAAGATAAACTTTTTGTATTTATGATTTCAAAATAACAATTTTATGCACTCTCAGTGTCTTTAGACAAAGTTTTCTTATTTTTGCAAGCATAAAAAATTATAAATATGAAGGATTTTGTTGCAGAACTGAAATGGCGTGGTTTATTACACGATATGATGCCGGGTACAGACGACCTGTTAAACAGCAAACAAGTAACGGGTTACATCGGTTTTGACCCGACTGCCGACTCATTACATATCGGTAGTTTGGTGCCTATTATTATCTTGATGCATTTTCAACGTGCCGGACACAAGCCCGTTGCTTTGGTTGGTGGTGCCACCGGTATGATTGGTGACCCATCTGGTAAATCTAAAGAGCGTAATTTACTGGACGAAGAAACTCTCAATCGCAATGTAGCGGCTATTAAGCAACAATTATCCCAGTTTATAGATTTTGATACCAAAGACAATCCGGCTGTATTGGTCAACAATTACGATTGGTTTAAAAATATCCAATTGATTGATTTTGTTCGCAATATCGGTAAACATATTTCTGTCAATTATATGATGGCAAAAGATTCGGTGAAAAAACGACTTAATCCGGAACACGATGACAGTGCCGGTATGTCTTTTACCGAATTTACATACCAATTATTTCAGGGCTATGACTTTTTACACTTGTTTCGCACTATGGACTGCCGGTTACAAATGGGCGGTAGCGATCAATGGGGTAATATGACCACCGGTACCGAATTGATTCGTCGGGTCGAAGGCGGCAAGGCGTATGCGCTAACCGTACCCTTGATTACCAAAGCCGATGGTGGCAAATTCGGTAAAACCGAACAAGGCAATGTTTGGTTAAGTGCCAAATATACATCGCCTTACAAGTTTTACCAATTTTGGATTAATACCGGTGATGAAGATGCCGAAAAATATATCAAAATCTTTACATTTTTAGATAAAGATACGATTGATAAATTAATAGCCGAACACCGTGAAGCACCGCATTACCGCGTATTGCAAAAGCGGTTAGCTGAAGAAGTTACCCGTATGGTGCATGGTGAAGAAGCCCTACAAAAAGCGCAAGATGCCAGTAGTATTTTGTTTGGCAAATCTACAGCTGATGCTTTAAAATCATTAGACGAACAAACTTTTCTCGATGTTTTTGAAGGTGTGCCGCAAGGCAGTTTAAAACGCCAAGATATTGAAAACGGGATAGATATTGCCACGGCTTTGGTCGAAAGCGGCTTTTTAAAATCCGGTAACGAAGCCCGGCGGGCATTGAAAGAAAATTCCGTTTCGGTCAATAAAGAAAAAGTTACAGGTGACAAAACTTTAACCACTGACGATCTTATCAATAATACCTATATTTTGTTGCAACGCGGCAAGAAAAAATACTTTTTGGTAAAAGTTTGAAAAATTATAAAGTATAATATTCTATTGTCTTGATTATAATTAAGATAATACGTCATTTTTTAAAATTCTTATGTCATAATTTTACGTAAATTTGAGAACACAAATTTATGTTTATATGAATAAGAAATTATTATTGGGATTAATTTTCTTTTTGGTTTTAATCGGTGGTGTTATCGGTTACAAAAGCATGCAATCGGACACACAACGACAACTTATAAGTGTTTTACCCGAAAATGCCGTTTATATCTTAAAAACCAATGAACTGACAGATGCTTGGAAAGAAGTTTCCAAAACTAATATTTGGAAACATTTTATCAAAACCAAGGGCTTTGAGTATTTGCAATCGGTAGATACACTGCTTAATAACATGCTACTCAACAACAAAGCTTCCAAAGTCATTTTTAACAATCGCCCTACGGCTATGGCTGCTTATGTTACAAGTCCCACGGATTATGATTTTGTGTACGTGACGGACTTGCAACAGTCTGAATATATCAAAAAGATATTGAGCCGGATCCTGAATTTGAGTGGCTCACACAAAGTCGTTAAATTATCTTACAACCAAACCCAAATTTATAAGCTCATAGATAAAAAGAATACGGAAAACACGGTTTATATTACCAGTATTGACAATTTGTTGATAGCTTCTTTCTCTTACAAACTGATAAAACATGTTTTAGATGAAAAAAGCACAACACATTGGCTGAACCGTCCGGATTTTCAACAAGTCAATGATGAATTAGGCAGCGGATTGGTGCAACTTTACTTGAATTATAAGCAATTGCCGCAATATTTACGCATTTATTTTACCGGTTTGTCTCAAGATACACAAAAAACAGTACAAGATTTAGATTTAACAGGATTGGATATATCGCATGAAGATGAACGCATTAGTATGGAAGGCATCACACTCATTGATTCTACCCAATCTTATTTGAATGCGATGCTCGATATCAAGCCGGGGAAAATCGACGCTTATGATGTTATCAGTAACGAAACGGCTATGCTGACGGCTATCAGTTTTAAAGATTTTGACCTGTTTTATCAAAGTTTGCTAAATACCTATACCGGAAAAAATAAATCGAAAAAAATAAGCTATCGCAATAACCTGAAAAAATTGGAAAAATTTTTAAAAATTGACTTACAAAACGATTTATTCGATTGGATCGGGCAAGAAATCGATTTGGTTAAAATCCGGTCAAATAACCGGCAGCGTCCGGCTGATTTATTGTTGCTCATTCAAGCAGGCGATGTGGATGATGCCCGCAACGGTTTGACACATATCACGGAACAAATACGAAAACGGTCGCCTTTCAAATTTAAAAGTTATAGTTACAAGAATTTTACAATCAACTATTTACATCAAAAAGCATTTTTTAAAACGATACTCGGTGATTTGTTTACCAAGATAGATAAACCGTATTATACTTTTATCGAAAATTATGTGGTGTTTAGCAATTCGGAACAAGTACTCAAAAATTTTATCGATGACTATGTAACCGGCAATACCTTATCACACAACAAAGATTTTATGGATTTTAAAGATGAGTTTAACAACAAATCCAATGTGATGCTGTACTTGCAAATGCCAAAACTCTATCATATCATGCAGCAGTCATTGACAACTACCGGACGCAAAGCATTGGATGAAAAGAAAGATTTGTTGTTGAGTTTCAGTAGAATAGGTTTGCAATTGGTCAGTAAAGATGCGCATTTTAAAACCCTGTTGGTCATAGATCATGACGCGCAAGCCCTACAAAAAGAACAAGCCGAACAATTGGCAAAAAAAATAGATAAAAATGTACATAATACCTATTTTGAAGATTTACAATTTAAAATCTCTTTTCCTGACAGTTTGCAAATTGCTAATGGTAAATACAAACAATTTTATGACGATGGCACAACATTAAAGATTGAAGGGCAAGTCAAAGATAATCTGCCATACGGTATTTGGCGCACTTATTATGCGTCAGGCAATTTGAAAAATGTTGCCAACTATGATGAAGGAGACGTAAGTGGTGATTTTTTCCAATATTTTGATAAAAAACCGCGTCAATTAATGGTACAAGCCAACTATGACCACGATTTGTTGGAAGGAGAATACTTGGAATATTGGCAAAACGGTGCCATCAAAGCCAAATTACACTACAAAAACGGTAAATTACATGGCGAAGCTTTCTATTATTTTCCTACGGGACAAATCAAGACCAAAGGCAAATACCGCAATGGTGAGAAAAAAGGCAAATGGTTGTTTTACAATCAAAAAGGTGAAGTTGTCGGAAAGAAACGCTATTCCGGATTTTTGTTTTAAAGTCCCTCAAGAGGTTTATTTGATGTTTTGACTTGTTTTAATTGATGTCTCATCTCCGCTTCATATTTGGCAAAACGCATACATGACAATGCCATAAAACAAATAGCAATATGAGCTTTAATTCGCTTGTCTGTCCAATAATAAATAGGACGCATTTTAACATCGTGTTTGGTGACTAAAATGGATAGAAAAATTTGGGCTTGATTAAATTTGCCATCATTGCTGTAACCATTCTGCATTAAATCTTCTTGGTTTAACTTTCCACTAATATATCAATGGCTTACGGATCACCTCTTTCAAACAATTCTAATTGTTGTGATTGCTTTAATAACTTTTTTTAATAAACTAAGGTTAAACGGGTTAACACTTTGATTTCTATACTATTAAGGACGATAATGTAGGGTTTCTGCGCAAAGTCAGAAAAAAGCGCCTTGACATATGTCGAGGCGCTTTTTGTTTACAACAATATGAAAAAAACTAATCATTATAAGCTTCTAAAAATGCTTTACGGGCAGCCGGTACAGAAATGTTTAATAACATCCCTAGATTAACCTTATTGCTATCCACTAAAATACCCCACTGAAAACCTTGTTCTTTAAATTGTAACACCACAACCATGGCGTTGTTTTCCATTTCCAATAAATAATAATCTTTGATGTCAGGAAATCCGGCTCCTTTTAAGGCTTTTCGCATATAGTCGGTTACTTTGTCAAACAAAGCTGTTGCTTGCGGATTTTGATTGTATCCGGCTATGGCTGTTCCGGTACCGGAACCCCAAATATCGGTTGCCATTAAAGCGCCGTCTAAACTTTCATTGAGTACATTTACTGCTTCTTTTAACTTTTTTGCATTCATACTATTTAAGTTTTAGGTTATTTTGATTTTTTTAAAGCTATCCGGTAATTTTTTATTAATTCAGGTTTTAAAATATTTAGTATATGTCCCAAGGATAATTCATTTTTGTCTAATAAAATAATACAATAGTGTTGCTCAAAAATTTGTAGATATAAAAAAACGTTTTTGTCTAGATCAATTAATAAGAAAGGGGTTTTTAGATGTTTGTTTTCTGTTAAATCTAAAAATTGATTGATGAAATCATCAAATTGGGAGATATCATACACTTCATTTGAAGTTTGTTTGAGAATTTGTTTGGTTTTTAGTTCCGTCAGTCCGGCAAACAATATGCCGCTATCAATATCTTGAATGGTATCATTTAAAACCTGTATAAAATGAGAATGGTCCTTATGCACAATCTTTTTTTGAGTGGATGTGACAGTAATATTTATATCCTCAGAGGTTTTTTGGTTTTTCTGTGTAAAATTGATTTTCGCAGGTTTGTCAATATGTGCTTTTTTATCAGATACTGATTTTATTTCGACATTATCGTTTTCTTTTTCAAGAATTATTTTGTGTTCTTGTATTTCTTTTAACTTCTTATCCAAGGTTTTATCTAGAATATCTAAGGGATCAGAAGCTTTGTTTTTTTTTGATACCGGTTTCTTTGTTCGTTTTTTGATGGGTTTCCTTTTCGCTGTTTTTTTCTGTTCTTTTTTGAAAAAATTCCACATATGATCATTTATTT
>WFZY01000383.1 GCA_015489265.1 Flavobacteriaceae bacterium
ATTATTTAGAATTAATGCTCGATTTGCCTTGGGATGAATTGTCTGAAGATGAAATCGATCTAAAATATGCCCGTGAAATTTTAGACCGTGACCATTTTGGTTTGGAAGATGTCAAAAAACGCATCATAGAATATCTGGCGGTTTTAAAAATCAAAAACGATATGAAATCGCCTATTTTATGTCTGTACGGTCCTCCCGGAGTCGGTAAAACTTCATTGGGAAAATCTATTGCCGAAGCTGTCGGCCGCAAATATGTGCGGATGTCATTGGGCGGTATGAAAGATGAATCGGAAATCCGTGGACACCGTAAAACCTACATAGGTGCCATGCCCGGACGTATTATCCAATCTATAAAAAAAGCCGGTACGTCTAATCCCGTTTTTATTTTAGATGAAATTGACAAACTCGGTAGTAATCATCGCGGTGATCCTTCATCTGCCATGCTCGAAGTTTTAGATCCGGAACAAAACAGCGAATTTTATGACAATTTTCTCGAAATCGGCTACGATTTGTCCCGTGTCATGTTTATTGCAACAGCTAATTATTTTTATGATATTCCTTGGGCATTACGTGACCGTATGGAAGTTATTCCCTTATCGGGTTATACCATTGAAGAAAAAATCGAGATTGCCAAACGGCATTTATTACCCAAACAACTGGAAGCCCACGGTTTGAAAGAAAAAGATTTGAAATTGGGTAAAAAGCAACTCAAAAAAATCATCGAAGCCTACACAAGAGAATCCGGTGTGCGTGGTTTAGACAAAATGATTGCCAAAGTCGTACGGCATGTCGCCAAATCCATAGCCATGGAAGAAACTTACAGCGTAAAACCATCCTTAAAAGAACTTGAAAAAATATTGGGCAAACCCAAATTCAATATCGCCGAATATGAAGACAATAAAGTCCCCGGTGTAGTAACCGGACTGGCATGGACACGGGTCGGTGGCGATATTTTATTTATCGAATCTATATTAGCAAAAGGCAAAGGACAATTGCACTTGACCGGAAATTTGGGACAGGTCATGAAAGAATCCGCCCAAATTGCCTTGGCATATATCAAAGCCAAAGCCGGAAAATTAGGAATTGACCCCGAAATGTTTGACAAATACCAAATTCATGTCCACGTTCCCGAAGGTGCCACCCCCAAAGATGGACCTTCTGCCGGTATTACCATGCTCACGTCTATGGTTTCCGCCTTAACCGGTCGAAAAGTTAAACCGAATTTGGCTATGACAGGCGAAATTACGCTTCGTGGCAAAGTATTGCCGGTTGGCGGTATTAAAGAAAAAATCTTGGCAGCCAAGCGCGCTAAAATCAAAGAAATCATCTTATCGGAAAGCAACCGGAAAGACGTTAAAGAAATCAATCCGGAATATATCAAGGGCTTGACATTCCATTATGTCAAAAAAATGGAAGAAGTGCTGGATATTGCTTTGTTGGATAAAGTTTAATTGAGGAATGAGGAACTGAATGTTAAAAGCGCACTTGACACTTTCTATTTTCAACTAATCAAACAAAATGCAAGAAATAGAACGCAAATTTTTGGTCAAAAATGATGATTACAAACTCGAAGCAGCTCGAGTGCATCATATCATACAGGGCTATCTCAATCGCGACCCGCAACGAACAGTACGGGTACGTATTAAAGATGGCAAAGCATTTCTGACAATTAAAGGTGCTTCAAACCAAACCGGCACGTCCCGTTTTGAATGGGAAAAAGAAATTCCTGTTGAAGAAGCTCATGCTCTATTGCAATTAGCCGAACCCGGTGTTATTGAAAAAGTCCGGTATGACATTCCTGTCAATGACCATTTGTTTTTTGAAGTCGATGAATTTTTAGATGAAAATGAAGGACTGACGCTAGCCGAAATTGAATTACCCGACGAACATACCAGTTTTGATAAACCCGCATGGTTAGGCGAAGAAGTAACCGGTAATCCAGCATACTACAATTCGCAATTAAGCCGGCAATAAGTTTTAAGTACCTAAAGCCAAGCGAAAAAGTGGAAAGTGCGTAACTCGCACTAGGCACTTTCCACTTTTCACTCAATTAACCATAGAATCAACTAATTATGATAGACAAGAAATTCTCAATTCCTCAAATTGCAAGTTGGAAAAAAGTCAGAAGTCGTTAGTAATTCATCAGTATCACCAGCTTCCCTTCAACCTGCTAAAATGTCAGTGTTTTTTAACAAATCTTTTGCAAAAACATTAAAATTTTGCTAATAAGCACAGTTTTATAATTACCTTAACAATACTTGGCATAATTTTGTTGTAAAATTGTACTGAAAAAACATTTAGATATGGAAAATATAAACGTAAACGAAATTAATGAACGCGTCCAAAAAGAAAGCAACTTTGTCGATATTCTCAAATTTGAAATCAACAAAGTCATCGTTGGACAAGATAAAATGATTGACCGCTTGCTCATCGGCTTATTGGGTAAAGGTCATATTTTGCTCGAAGGGGTTCCCGGATTGGCAAAAACTTTGGCTATCAATACTTTGGCAAAAGCTATCAATGCCAAGTTTAGCCGCATCCAATTTACCCCGGACTTATTACCGGCGGATGTCATCGGAACTTTGATTTACAATATGCAAGAAAACAAATTTGAAGTCAAAAAAGGACCGATTTTTGCCAATTTGGTATTAGCAGACGAGATTAACCGCGCACCGGCAAAAGTGCAATCTGCCTTGCTCGAAGCTATGCAAGAACGTCAGGTAACCATTGGTGATGAAACCTACAAACTGGAAGAACCCTTCTTGGTTATGGCAACCCAAAACCCTGTGGAACAAGAAGGAACTTATCCTTTACCGGAAGCCCAGGTTGACCGTTTTATGCTTAAAACCATTATTGACTATCCATCGCAAAAAGAAGAATTGGAAATCATGCGACGTAATCTGCAAGGCGATATCAATAAAGTGCAACCGGTTACAACAACCGACCAAATTTTAAAAGCCCGTGAAGTGGTCAAAGATATTTATCTGGACCCCAAAATAGAACAATATATTTTAGATATTGTGTTTGCCACCCGTTATCCCGAACGATACGGTTTGGAAGAACTCAAACCATTGATCAATTTCGGTGCATCCCCACGTGCCAGCATCAATTTGGCAACCGCTTCAAAAGCTTTTGCCTTTATCAACAAACGCGGATTTGTTATACCCGAAGACGTCCGTGCCATGGTTCACGATGTATTGCGACACCGTATCGGACTAACCTATGAAGCCGAAGCCGAAAATGTGACGACCGAAGATATTATCAATAAAATAGTCAATACGGTTGAAGTGCCTTAGTAATGATGAATCGATGAAATGATTTCGCTTGTCATTTCGACAGAGCGACGTAGGAGCGACGAGAAATCCATAAAGTTGTAAGTTTATAAAACAAAATTGATATTTCTCATTTTTAATACTGAATTTGCAAAAATATCAATTTTAAATCTTTAACTAATTAAATATGACCACCAAAGACATCCTAAAAAAAGTCCGTAAAATCGAGATAAAAACCAAGCGTTTATCCGATCATATTTTCGGCGGTGAATACCACAGCTCTTTCAAAGGGCGCGGTATGACCTTTTCCGAAGTACGTCCTTACGCCTATGGCGACGATGTACGTAATATCGATTGGAACGTAACGGCAAGATATCGCACGCCATTTGTCAAAGTTTTTGAAGAAGAACGCGAGCTGACCATGATGTTGGCGGTTGATATCAGTGGCTCACAATGGTTTGGTACCCGCGGACAACTCAAACGGGATATGATTACCGAAATGGTGGCAACCTTGGCTTTTTCGGCAACACAAAATAACGATAAAGTCGGACTGATTTTATATTCCGATGACATAGAACTGTTTATTCCGCCACAAAAAGGCCGTTCACACGTTCTGCGGATTATTCGCGAGTTAATCGATTTTACCCCCAAGCATACCCGCACCAATACATCGATGGCATTGAAGTTTTTATATAATGTCTTAAAGAAAAAAGCCATCGTCTTTTTAATTTCCGATTTTATCGATGAAAATTATGAAGATACTTTGAAAATTGTCGGTAAAAAACACGATTTGACTGGTATAATGGTGTATGATCCTATGGAAAAAGACATACCCAACTTAGGACTCGTTACCATGAAAGATTTAGAAACCGGTAAACCTGCATTTATCGATACGAGTAACAAACAAGTCCGCCGGACACATAATGCCAATTTTTTACGTCGGCACGATTACTTTAAAAAATCCTTTCAAAAATCGGGAAGTGGCGTGATTTGGGTAGCGACTAACGGATCGTATATCAAAAAAATGTTACAATATTTTAAAGCAAGGGGTTAGTCCTTATATATAAATGAAAAAGAGAATGAAACATATTATTGGGATATTATTGATTTTTATAGCCGGATTGTCACAGGCACAAAATTTACCCAAAGTACAAATGCAAGCCGATACGACGCAAATACGGATTGGTGAGCAGGTGCGCTTATCGGTCAAAGCTCAAACTGACACTTTGTCATTTGTCGATTTTCCCGAATTGTCCGAATTGGGTGATATGGAAGTCGTGCGTTCCACAGCAGTCGATACTTTGCAAGCCAAACCGGTCCGGAACTTACAAAAAGATTATTTTATTACACAATGGGATAGTGGCAATTATGTCGTACCGCCTATAAATATCAAAATAAACGACAGTACGTTTGTCACCGACAGTTTGAAAATCAAGGTATTGCCGGTCAAAGTCGATACGACCAAACAAGGACTCTACGGCTTCAAAGAACCGGTCAATATCGATGGCAAACCGGTCAGTGAGTTACCAAATTCTCACGCATATTGGTGGTGGCTGTTGTTGTTACCTGTTTTGGCAGCGGCTTATTATTTTTATCGCAAACGCCAACGTGAGATAGCCGCGCGAAAAGTTTTAACACCTTACGAAATAGCAATCAATAATTTAGAACATTTAAGCCATGAAAAACTATGGTTAAAAGACCAAGTTGATGCACATTACTTACAACTGACCGATACGCTTAAAGATTATTTAGAAAAAGAATTGCATCTGTCTGCCAAAGAAAAGATTTCGAGCGAATTGTTACAAGAATTGAAAAAATTCCGCTTCGAAAACGGGGCTTATTTCGATAGCGAATTATTGTCACGCTTAGAACAAACTTTAAAGCGGGCTGATTTGGCTAAATTTGCCAAACTATCCCCCAATCCGGCAGATATTGATTTGGATTTTAATGTCATTAAAGATGTTATCGATTTTGCACATCAAATCGTGCAAAGTATAGCCGACGAAAAAGCTGCGGAAATAGCACGCTTGGAAGCTGCTCGAAAACGCAAAAAACGTATTGCGTTGATAACAACGGCGGTAATCGTTTTACTAATCGGGCTGATAGGTGGCGCAGGTTATTACTATTTGCACAAAATGAAATTGACCGAGCATCTCAAAGAAAATATGTCAAAAGCCGAATGGGTTTACAGTGAATACGGTAGCACACCGGCATTGGGTTTGACCACGCCACACATTTTACACGATGTTGATATGTCATCTGCCTTGGATACATTACCCAAAAAATTGACCCAAATTTTTGATGAGATATCTGTTTACGGTGATGAAAATTTGATTAAAAAATATGCTATTCTTGCTGGAAGTTTCGATTTTAAACAAAAAATTCCGGAACAAACCGACATAACAAAAGGTTCTATGATAGGTATGTTGCAACAAATTAAAGCCCGAAATGTCAATTTGCAAGAAGCAGATATTGACGGTGGTAAACGTTATTTCGGTGATTTTACGATAGATTTACCGGTAGTCGGTAACAATTTAAAAGTCCAATTTGACAGCCGTTTTTATCAAACGGACAGCGGAGAAAAATTTGTCGTCGGTATGTATTTGCAAGGCAATAAAGAGAATGAAGCGCTGATAGACAGAGTGATGCAGTCGGCGGAATTGGTAAAATAAAAAATATAAATGTAGAGACGCCTGCTCGTGCGTCTGATGTGAAAAGGGGGATAAATGTAAAATTGAAATTTCTCTCTCGATTTTGTCGGGATCGAAATGACAATCGCTGTCATTCCGACAGAGTGAGGAGGGACGACGAACGACGAGGAATCTTTTTTTGAAAACGGTATAAAGAAATGAGATTTCTCCCCCGACTTTCATCGGGGTCGAAATGACAATCATCGTCAAATAATCTGATAACCAAATAAACAGTTAAACAAACCAATGAAACTATTTGAACATTACGAATTATATACGCCTTACGCCCTATTGCTATTACTGTTAATTCCGGTATTAGCCATCTGGCTGTATCGGCATCGCTATAACGAACGGGCAAAATTCCTGTATTCGGATGTCAAATCATTCGGGGGATTTAAAACCATCAAAAACAAGATGATACCTGTTTTGGCTAGCTTGCTATTACTGGCATTGACTTTAACCGGTATCGGTATTGCCCGTCCGCGGTCGGTGGATGTAACCGCCAAAACCAAGAAAACCAAAGGGATTGATATTATGTTAGCAGTCGATGTTTCGGCGAGTATGCTTGCGCGCGATTTAAAACCGAATCGCTTGGAAGCTTTAAAGAAAACGGCTATCAATTTTATCAAAAAACGCCCAAATGACCGTTTCGGGGTTGTGTTGTATGCCGGGGAAGCTTTTACGCAAGTGCCTATCACATCAGACCAACGCATTGTGATGCAAGCCATCAGAAAAATCAATTTCAGACAACTCTTTAACCAACTTGACCAAGGAACTGCTATCGGAATGGGATTGGCAACTGCCGTCAATCGGC
>WFZY01000384.1 GCA_015489265.1 Flavobacteriaceae bacterium
GGTGATGCTTTTGTTGAGTTAAACCAACCCAAAGATGCCTTGACTTATTATGAAAAAGCTGCTAAAGCTTCGGACAATGAATATACGGCTCCTATTTACTATTTTAAAGCCGGCAAATTAGCATTAGACCAAGGCGATAATGCCAAAGCTAAAAAATACTTTGAGTTGATTAAAGAAAAATATCCAAAGTCAAAAGAAGCTAAAGATATTGATATTTATATAGCACAAGCTGAATAATGTTTGAGGAAAGAGGAAATGAGGATTTTTTCTGCTTTATTGTTTATCTTGTGCTTTAATGATTATTGAATACTTTATACAATACTCTTGCTTATAATTTGAGGAAATGAGGAATTGAAGAAATGGCTGTTTTAGATTGAATTTTATTATAGCACAATATCACGAAAAAATTAACTTATTAAAAATGTCCTTCCACGGGGCATTTTTTTATGACTTATATGCAAACACTATCCTAATATTTTTTCTTAATTTTACCATATCAAATATAGCCCATGAAAAAAGTTGCTATTTACGGGTATTATAGACCTGAAAAATCTTTTACGTATTTGTTACTACTGCTCGATATTTTATTGAAGCACAAAGTAGAAATATTATTTCAAAAGGATTTTTACGAGAAATTACTGGAACACCGTAATTTTTCAAAAGAACAGCCCGAATTTTTACTCAAATCTTATCCCGAATTTCAAACTTTTACCTCATATCATGATTTACCTGATGACACCAATGTGTTTTTTACCTACGGTGGAGACGGTACAATTCTACGTGCCTTAACTTATATCAGAGATAAAGGTATTCCGATTTTCGGTATCAATGCGGGACGGCTCGGTTTTTTGGCAACCGTACAAAAAGAGCAATTGGAAAAAGCTGTCAGTTTGTACTTAAAAGGACAATACACCATCAGTGAACGCAATTTGGTTGCGATTGATACCCAACCGGAACATGCCGGAATTCAAAAAATGAATTTTGCTTTGAATGAATTGGTGGTCAATCGAAAGAATACGACTGCCATGATTAATATTGATGCTTATATAGATGATGAATATTTGGCAACTTATTGGTCTGATGGCTTAATTGTATCAACTCCTACCGGTTCTACTGCTTATTCGTTGAGTTGCGGCGGACCCATTATGGTACCGGAAGCCATGAATTTTATCATCAATCCTATTGCACCGCACAATTTGACAGTAAGACCTTTGGTAGTGCCCAATGAACACCATATTAAACTAAAAGTTTCGAGTCGTGAACCGGAATTTTTAATTTCTTTGGACAGTCGTGTTTATAGTTTACCCATTGATACGGAAATACGTGTTTATACAGCCCCTTTTATTATTAAATTGATTCAATTTAAAGAAAACTCGTTCATCAAAACCTTGCAAAAAAAATTGTTGTGGGCAAAAGATGAAAGAAATTAAGCATAAATTAAATATCTAAAAAAATTGAAAGTTGAAAGAGATTTTTCACTATGTTCTATATACACCGGACATCAAAAAAAATAATATTTTATGAAGCGACATAAAAATATGATATCTGATATTTCGGCAAGTTTAGTGACCTACATAAATCCGGAATAAAAAAACTCCTCATTTCTTCAAATTAATAGCAAAAAAATATTGAAGTACAAGCAATCTTCAATGAACTAAATAAACCATGGAATAATATAAATCCTCAACTCCGCAAAACATGATACTATACACTTCCAAATTTTTAAAAGTCAATTACTTAGAATTACAATATCTCATGCATTTTTACTGGACGGAATACGCCGGTTATATGGATACGGAAGGTATTTATCACGAATTATTAAATTTTTTGAGCAAGCGCATTTATAAGCGTGCCAACCAAATTTATGTCGATTGGCGACAAGTAGAACATTTGATTTCACAAGAAACTATCGATTGGTTTTTGCAATATATTTTGCCAAAAATTGCTTCACACAAAGTTTACCGCATGGCTTTTTTATTAAATAATCCAGATAAAATACAACTTCCTAAAAATATTAAAGTTAATAATTTAAGCCTAACTGCTCGTGTATTTTCAGACCCTGAAATTTTGATGCAATGGCTCATGGATGGTGCCGAACGCAAAACGCCCGGCGAAGAAGACCATGATCATCATCATGGTGATTCATGTCATACTTAATATTTTTTTCTTATTTTTAGACAAATTTTAAAATGATGAATAAACTGTTTATTAGCTTTTCAATCTTAATGTTACTATTAACTTCTTGTGATATCAAAGAAGAAGGTGTGTCCGATACTTTAAGTATTGAGATTAATAATCCCTATGGTACACAACTGATAACTAATTATAAGATTCCTTTTACTGCAAAGACACGAGCTGGTAATGATTTGACTTCCGTAGCGGTTTTTTATGTGAACGGGCAAGTGCAAAATACCAATGAAATCAGTTTTGATCAAGCTGGTTCTTATGAGATAACAGCTACTGCTACTTTAGATGGACAAAATATTAGTAGTGACACTTATACGGCCAATGTTATTAATCCACGTCATTCTACCAAGATTTTAGTGGAGGATTATACCGCTACTTGGTGTACCAATTGCCCTCGAGTTGCCTACCACTTAGAGGAAGCTGTTTCACAAAACAATCATATTATTCCGGTAGCCATTCACCAGTCACGTTTTCCGGGTGATGATCCTTTCGGGTTTAGTGAGGTTAACACATTAATTAGTGATTTTGAAATCACCGGAGGACTTCCATCTCCTATTGTCAACCGGACAATTGGCTTTGTTTGGGATGAAACTTATGATACTTTACAAACAGAATTAGAAAAAGCACAACCACTTGGGCTGGCTATCTCTTCCAATATATCCGGTAGCACATTAAACATAGATGTATCCGTAAGATTTGACATGGATATGTCTAAAAAGACCTTAAATCTGGTTTTATACTTGACCGAAAACGGTTTACATGCTGATCAAGCCAATGGCACATCTTTTTACGGAGGACAGGATCCTATACCGAATTTTGAACAAAAACATTGTTTGCGAACTGCTTTGATTGGTCTTTACGGGACAACTATTCCTTCCGGAGAAACGACTGCAAATGCTGTTTATCATTACCAATTTTCAGGAAGTATTCCTGCAGAAGTTAGTGATATTAACAACTGTGATATTGAAGCCTTTATTATAGATGGCAACAATCAACATGCGAAATTAATCAATATTCAAAAAGCTGCCGTAGGTACAAACAAAGATTTTGATTAGTTTTTTAATCCTGCTCGCTTGATAAGTGCTTCTACTTTTGGTTCACGGCCTCTGAATTTTTTATAAAGTGTCATCGGATGTTCAGTGCCACCGGCTTGTAACAAGGCTTTAAATTTTTGAGCCACTTCGGGATTAAAAATACCATTTTCTTTAAAGTACTCAAACGCATCGGCATCTAAGACTTCTGCCCATTTGTAGGAATAATAACCGGCTGCATAACCACCGGGAAAAATATGACTAAATGCCACACTCATATTATTTTGTTCATAATAAGGTAAAATTTGCGTTTTAGCCATATATTTTTGTTCTACTTGGGATACATCTTTATCATACAACGAATCAAAATGATAATGCCAGCCTATATCCAAATAGCCAAAACTCAGTTGCCGGTTGGTGGCATAACCTTCCATGAACTGCAAAGATTTTTTGATGTTGTTCAAATCTTCTTCCGGTAATTTTTCACCGGTTTGATAGTGATGAGCAAACAGGTCAAGTGCTTCTTTTTCATACGCCCAGTTTTCCATAATTTGAGAGGGCAATTCGACAAAATCCCAGTAAACATTAGTTCCCGACAAACTTGGATAGTGACTTTGCGCCAACATACCGTGCAAGGCGTGACCAAACTCGTGAAAAAGCGTCGTAACTTCATTAAAACTCAGCAAACTCGGTTTCGTTGCCATAGGTTTGGTAAA
>WFZY01000385.1 GCA_015489265.1 Flavobacteriaceae bacterium
TTCGGTTTAGTGGGTTTTTTATCCAGTTTGCGATTAATCGGCAGAGACAAACCCATACATATTTATGCACCCGTCGGATTAAAAGACATTATCGAATTGCAATTTAAGTTAACCAAAACCGACATTAATTATCCGTTATTTTTTCATGAACTGTCATCGCCGGAAAGTGAATTAATTTTAGATACCGAACGATTTACAGTCAAAACCATTCCTTTAGAACACCGTATTTATACCAATGGGTTTTTAGTTCAAGAAAAAACCGGATTACGCAAACTCAATATTGATGTGGTCAAACAATATCCCGAGATAGAAACTTGGGCATATCACAATCTCAAACGCGGTAAAGATTTTGTTCGTGAAGACGGTAGTATTATTCCCAACGAACAGTTGACACTACCACCACCGCCCGCCAAATCTTATGCATACTGTTCCGATACTATTTACAAACCGGATATCATACCACTAATCAACGGTGTTGATCTGCTCTATCACGAAGCCACTTTTCTCGAAAAACATAAAGATTTGGCAACCAAAACCAAACACAGTACCGCCAAGCAAGCCGCACAAATAGCCAAAGATGCCGGTGTGAAATTTTTGGTGTTAGGTCACTTTTCATCCCGTTATCCCGATGAGAGCTTGTTTATAAAAGAAGCTTCGGAAATTTTTGATGCCGTTGATATAGCCCGCGAAGGCAAATCTTTTGATATTTAGGGAGCTAATATAACATACCGCAATTGTTTTTTAAGCTGAAAATCGTATATTTGAAGCCCTTAACCAAAACCAAAAAATAGTGGAAACACATCATATAATAGATGACAAATTCCTAAATCTCAATGATTTATGGCAGATTTATTCGCAAAATAAAAAACTACAACTTTCCGATAATAGTCGAAAAAAAATAGTCAAAGCCCGTCATTTTCTCGATAAAAAAATAAAATCATCCGAACGCCCTTTGTATGGTATTAATACCGGCTTCGGTGCCTTACACAACATCAAAATTGACGATAGCCAAATCAATCAATTGCAAGAAAATCTGGTCAAAAGTCATGCCTGTGGTATCGGCGAAACTGTACCGAACGAGATAGTCAAACTGATGTTATTGTTAAAAATACTGTCCTTATCTAAAGGGCACTCTGGTGTGCAACTTGAAACAGTCGAATTACTTATAAATTTTTATAATAACGACATTTTTCCGGTTGTTTACCGGCAAGGTTCGTTAGGCGCATCAGGCGATTTGGTGCCGCTGGCGCATTTGTCACTACCCTTAATGGGTGAAGGTGAAGTAACCTGTCAAAATCAAATTGTTAGCGGTAAAGATATTCTCAAAAAGTTTGGCTGGGCGCCTATAAAACTACAAGCCAAAGAAGGATTGGCTTTACTCAACGGTACCCAATTTATGTCGGCATATGGCGTTTATACCTTATTTGCCACCAAAAAATTATTGTATATAGCCGATGTTTTAGCCGCCCTATCACTCGATGCTTTTGATGGACGTATCGAACCTTTTGATGCTTTGGTACAAGACATCCGTCCACATCAAGGGCAAATACAAACTGCTGCTTTTATTCGTGATATTTTAGACGACAGCGAACTGCTCAAACAACCCAAAAAACATGTGCAAGATCCTTATTCGTTTCGGTGCGTGCCGCAAGTACACGGTGCTGCTAAAGATGCGGTTACCTATGTAGAACGTACTATCATCAATGAAATTAATGCCGTTACAGATAACCCGTTGATTTTTCCCGATGAAGATAAAATCATTTCAGGCGGTAATTTTCATGGTGAACCCTTAGCGCTGTCCTTGGATATGTTAGCCATTGCCATGAGCGAAATTGCCAATATTTCAGAACGCCGCACTTATCAATTAATCAGCGGCAAACGTGGCTTACCGGCATTTTTGGTCAATGATCCGGGCTTAAATTCCGGACTGATGATACCACAATACGCCTCAGCCAGCGCTGTCAGTCAAAATAAGCAATTGGCAACACCTGCCAGTGTCGATTCCATAGAATCCAGTAACGGACAAGAAGACCATGTCAGCATGGGCGCTAATGCCGCTACCAAAGCGTATCGTGTGTTGGACAATGTGCAAAAAGTATTGGCTATTGAACTCTTGACCGGTTCACAAGCTATGTCTTTTAGGAAACTAAAAACATCATCATTCTTACAAAGTTTTATGCAAAGCTATCGAAAAGAAGTGCCATTTATAGAAAAAGACCGTATTTTGCAAAAAGATATTGCTAAATCTATTGATTTTATTCGAAATATACGTCTGGAAAAAATAAGTTAAAATAAAATCGAACAAAATCAAATAATCAAATAACCATATCAACATATAACCAAAATACCTTACATTTGTCTCTTAAAATTTAAATATTTTGAAAACAAAAACTTCAACAAAAACTTTAATAGACGGCTCAAAACTGATGATTGAAGCATTGGTGCAAGCCGGCGCAGATACATTCGTTGCTTATCCGATTACTCCATCTAATTGGATGTACAAATACGGCAAGCAACGTTTTCCGCAATTTTATGCGGCACCTGATGAAATTACAACCTTTCAATGGATGTCCGGAATGGCAGCTGCCGGTAGATTACCGGCGACATCCAGTGCATTTCCGGGTATTGCTTTAATGGTCGAGAGTATTAATATGGCTTATGCCATGGAATTGCCATTGGTCGTTATTATCACGCAACGTTTAGGACCGAGCACCGGATCGGCAACCACAGGCGCACAAGGTGATTTGGCTATTTTAAACGGTATTATTTCGGGCGGTTATCCCGTACCGGTATTTTCGCCATCTAATTTTGAAGATGCTTGGGAATTGTCAGCCAAAGCCGTAGAAACCGCTGTAAAATTTCGCACACCGGTATTTTTACTGACCTCTAAAGAAATGGTCATGTATCAAAAATCTTTTGACTTGAGTAAACTCAAACCTATCAACAAAGTAGAAAGACCGGAACCCAAAATTGAAGGCGATTATTTGCCATATAAAGCCGGTGAAAGTTTGGTACCACCGTTTTTACCGCTTGGCAACGAAGAACATTTGGTACGCATAACGGCATCAACACATGATGAAGCTGCCAATATCCGTAAAAATGATCCGGAAGCATTAGCCAATACCCGTCGGTTACGCAATAAATTTATCAAACGCATTGATGAATTGACTATTTATGATTTAGATGCACAAGAAGGTGCCAAAGATTTAATCGTCACTTGGGGTATCACTGCCGATGCCGCCCGCGATGCGCTTCAAAA
>WFZY01000386.1 GCA_015489265.1 Flavobacteriaceae bacterium
AAATCCCGATTAACCTTCTTACCAATAATGTCATTTAGGAATTTAGGATGTAATCCAAACCCCGGACGTATAGAACGTATATATTCCTCTGTAATAATTGTCCCTGCCGGCATGTCTTTAACTACATAAAGTGACCTTGCAAATCTTCGGCTATGCAATGCTTTTTCTGATAAATTATAATCTACCTTTCCCAACGCTTTTTCCGTTTGTCTAACAGCATCAACCATCTGTTTAAATGCTTGTTCGTCTAATGAAAAACCGGCATCGGGACTATCAATGTCCTTATTTAAAATCAAATGTTTTTCAATCACTTTTGCACCCAATACCGTGGCAATCACCGGCGCTAATTCGCCTCGTGTATGGTCAGATAAACCAGCCAATACATCAAATCTGTGTGCCAAATCGGGAATCATCAACAAATTGGCATCACTGATATCAGCCGGATATTGTGACGATGTTTTTAATAGAATTATTTTATCATTACCTTGTGACCGGCAAGTTTCTACAGCCAAAGCAATATCGTTTTCAGTAGCAATTCCCGTAGAAATAATAACCGGTTTTTGTTTTGAAGCGACATATTCAATCAAAGGAATATCGGTAATTTCAAAACTGGCAATCTTATAAGCCGGCACTTCCAAATTTTCTAAAAAATCGACAGCAGTCCGGTCAAATGGTGATGAAAAACAAAGCAAACCTTCCTCTTGTGCTGTTGCAAATAAAGGTTCATGCCATTCACAAGGCAGATAGGCATCTTGATACAATTCATATAAAGTTTTGCCGTCCCATATAGTACCTTTGATTTGAAAATCCGGTTTACGACAATCTATCGTGATAGTATCAGGTGTATAGGTTTGTAACTTAATGGCATTGGCGCCGGCACGTTTAGCCGCACGTATAGTTTCTTTGGCTATTTCTAAATCTTTGCCATGATTGGCTGACAGTTCGGCAATAATTAAGACGCCGTCGGTTTGCAAATCAAAATGTCCTATTTTCATTGGTTATTTTTTCCTTTTAAACAGATAATAATTCTTTGAAACATATTGTGTGACATCTATATTTTAAGCAATAAATATAGAAAGTGTGCAATTTCTACAAAAATAAGCAAATAAATATATGGAATAACATGTTTCAAGCAATTCTCACTAAGGTAAAATTTTTGAAGAATTTCTTTTGATATTTTAAAATTGTATGAATGAAAAAACTATATTTGTAACAAAAATTACGACTATGGATCAACCTAATAATATATTAAATGTAACTTCTACTACATCATTAGAACGTGTGCAATTTTACAAAAAAACCTATCTCAATGTTGCGTTAGGCGTCTTAGCTTTTATCATTATAGAATATTTTTTCTTACACTCGGCAGCTGTCGTTAAATTTGCACTTTCTTTAACACAAGGAAAGATGTGGCTATTGATGTTGGGTGGCTTTATGCTGGCAACCAACTATGCCGAACGGATGGCTATAAGAAGTACTGACTTGAGAAAACAATATTTGGGATACTTAATATATATTGTAGCGGAAGCTTTTATTTTTGTACCGATACTATTATTTGCCTTAATTTATACCAATAATATAGAAGTTATTAAGCAAGCAGCCGTCTTAACTTTGAGCTTGTTTACCGGATTAAGTGCTGTGGTTTTATTGACTAATAAAGATTTTTCATTTTTACGTTCTGCTTTAACCATTGGTGGCTTTATAGCTATGGGCTTGATAGCTGCCGGCATCTTATTCGGCTTCAATTTGGGTTTATGGTTTTCAGCCGGTATGATTGTTTTGGCAGCCGGTAGTATTTTATACCAAACTTCTAATTTGGTTCATAAATACCGGACCGACCAATATGTTGCTGCAGCTCTTGGATTGTTTGCTTCATTAATGTTATTGTTTTGGTATATCCTTCGGATTTTGATGTCGCGTAAATGATTTTGCTTTTAAAATTTACAATTTATTTTAACTAGTTGTAAACTAAATCAAATTAAATCCCGTGGATAAACCCCAAAACGCTGCTTAAACTTCTTATTAAAGTAGGAAGCAGAATTGAGTCCGACTTTAAACCGCACATCTGACAAATTGCTGTGTTGCCGACTTTTGATATATGCATAAGCTTTTTGTAATCGCAACTCTAAAATGTATTGCACGGGACTTAATCCGGTATATTTTTTGACCAACCGGGTTAATTGTCGTTGACTATAACCCATTTGTCCGGCTAAATCGGCAATTTTATAAGTTTCGTCAGACAGGTTTTGCAGGACTAATTTCTCTAATTTTTCAAGGAAATTTTGTGCATAAGTTTCTCTGGTGTCATCAATCAATTCTTTTTCTTTAAACAACCATTGTTCCCATTGTTGCTTGGTTTTCAAAATGTTTTGGACACGTGCCAAAAGTTCGTTTTTGCTAAAAGGTTTGATGATATAATCATTAATGCCGATAGCAAAAGCTTTGAGTTTTTCTTCTTCCAAAGATTTGGCAGAAATCATAATCACCGGAATATGTGCCAAAACTTTGTCTTTTTTCAATTTTTGAAGAAATTGCATCCCATCCATTTTGGGCATCATAATATCCGAAGTGATCAAATCAATTTTTTGATTTTTAAGTATTTCCAATGCTTCTTCGCCGTCAAAAGCTTTGTAACAATGGAAGGATGTACATAACAAATCAGACAAATAGGCACTCATTTCCGGATTGTCTTCCACAATTAAAATATTGTCTTTTTTATGGTTTTTCCTATCTGATTCTTCTTTCGCCACATGATTGTTTAGTTGTTGTTTTTTGTCTATATCTTTTTGATTGTCAATAATTTTTAAAGGTAATTCCAATACAAACAAACTACCTTCGCCGGCTTTACTCTGAACTTTAATTTTGCCTTGCATCATTTGCGCAAACTCTTGCGCCAATGCCAGCCCGATACCGATGCCGCCAACGGTTCGGTTGGCTTTGGTTTGATAAAAGCGTTCAAAAATTTTGTCTAACTCAGACGCCTTGATGCCTTGCCCAAAATCTTTGACTTTGAATACAAGCTTTTGTGCTTTAACTAAGGCTTCTATAATGATTTGACTTTCTGACGGTGAATATTTTATGGCATTCGATAAAAGATTATTGACAATTTTTTCCAACTTATCCACATCTATTGCTACGCTTAATGATGCAGGAATTTGATTGTCAAACACCAATTCTATATTTTTCATCTGCATCAGTGATTTAAAGGAAAGCACCATACGATTGATGGTATTTTTTATCAAAATAACTTCCGGTTTTAGACGGTGTTTCTTTTGGTCGGATTTTAATAATTCTAATATTTGGTTGGCTTCATCAATCACGCGTTTGGCATTATTTCTAGCCGATTTTAAATATTGCTGCAATTTCTTTTTAGATTGCATATTTTCCATTGCCAATTCCAAGTTGCCTAAAATTAAAGTCAATGGGGTTCTTATTTCGTGTGCGATATTCCCTAAAAACTGATGCCGCATCATATTGATTTCTTTGGCTTTTTCCAACTGCTGAACAACCATTATTTTCTTCTTTTTTTGTTTATAGAAAAACCATTGAAAAACAGCCAGTAAGACTAATAAGCCAAAAATCCCCAAGCTAGACAG
Organism: Flavobacteriaceae bacterium; assembly: GCA_015489265.1. Taxonomy (GTDB): domain Bacteria; phylum Bacteroidota; class Bacteroidia; order Flavobacteriales; family Flavobacteriaceae; genus WGBX01. The sequence continues at coordinate 3,597 of WFZY01000386.1, forward strand.
CTGATTGATCCGGTTTTGTTGTTGACTTAATAAAAGTTGTTTGGCAGCTAATTCTTTATCTTTTTTGGCGGTTTCGTATTTGATATTAAACTCGGCATATTTTTGTTTTGCGACGTCATCTTTTATAGAATCGTTGTATTGCACATATAATTTGTGATATTTGAGTGCTTTTTTATATTGATGTTTTTTTTCATACGTTTTTGATAACATTCTGGCTATTTCCAGTTTGTTAGACAAACTTTCTTTGTCATATTGCAAACCTTTTTCCAGATAAACGATGGCAGAGTCTAACCGGTTGAGAAAATGGTAGTTTTTACCCATATAAATTAAGGCGGTATTTTGAAGCATTTTGTTTTGAATCCGTTTAGACAAATTGTAGCATTTTTTGCCGGCTTCTAAACTTTCTTTATAGTGTTTTTGAGTTTGATAGGCATCCGAACGAACCAAGTAAAACAATGCGACATCTTGCAAATCGGTGGTGTCGAGTAATTGATAAGCTTTTTCGGAATATTTTTTGGCTTCCTTAAAATTGCCGGCTACTTGTGACATATTATTGTATAAAATATAGGTGCCATGTCCCATTATTTTATGATATAACGAATCGGCTAGTTTGAGATATTTAAATGAATTTTCGGGCTCATCCAAGTTCATATATTCTTTACCTATGTTATTATAGGCTTCGGCGAGTTGCCTTTCATCTTTATTTTTTTTAGCCATTTCAATACTTTTGAGATTGTATTGTAAACCCAAATCATAATTGTTTTTCATTGAATAAGCATAAGCATATAATGTGTAATGTCTGAAATCATAATATGGATGATAATGTTGTTTTAAAACAGAATCAAATTCTTTCAAATACATCAATGTCTTGTCAAAGTCACCCAGAATAGCCGGTATCAAGGGTTTATTGTAATAAGTGCCGATGATTAAAGAATCATTACTAGATTGATTTGACAGCGCAATAGCTTGATTAACATAGTATAAAGCCGAATCCAATTGCTGCATTTTACGGGCTTGTTGCAATTTCAATTTTATTTTTTTAGCAAGGTTTTCGCCGGTATTGGATTGTGAAAACTGCAATTGGATACTTCCTAAATAAAGGATGATTAAAACATAAAATTTATACATAGCAACCGGTTTTTGATATTTTATAGACGGACAAAACAAAACAGATAAGTGATATTTGTTACTTTTCTATGCAAAAATGCCTTTTTTTCTAGAAAATGATACTACCCTTTAAGGTGATTTTATCTAAAAATGCCTATAAAATACCGGAATTTACTCATCTTATCGGGTGAATGGCAAAAAAAGAACATTTTATGGCAAAAAAACAAAAGTGCTAAACCATACGCTGCGATAGTTTTGGGATATTGATAAATCGCAATTGTCAAAAGGTGTTTTTTTCATAATAATTAAGGTTACCAATCATTGCGAATTATTGTGTTGTTTGAATTGATCCGGCTAACCAAATGCCGGGTCAATTTTTAAAAGAAAGATAATAACCTAAAACTATAACATCATGAAAACATTTTTTTCTGTTATTGGTCTGATATTTATGTATCAAACCATATCTGCTCAGGTAGGCATAGGAACCACCACACCGGACGGGTCCGCTATGCTCGATATAATATCCACCCAAAAAGGGATCCTTATTCCCCGTATGACACAAGCCCAACGCAACGCCATAGCTTCACCGGCTACGGGATTGATGGTATATCAAACCGATGGTACAGCAGGATTTTATTATTACGATGGTAGCAACTGGTTTGTATTTAACGGGGCAAAAAAAATCGATGATTTGTCCGATGGACATGTTACCGGTGAAAGTGTATATCTAGGCAATCTTGCCGGTCAAAATGACGATGGCTTGTTAAACAGAAATACGGGCGTTGGCATTGAAGCTTTAAAATCAAGTACAGAAGGCGATTATAATGCCGCTTTTGGTTATAGGTCACTTTATCTAAATTATCAAGGAAATTATAATACGGGAATGGGTTATAAAGCACTTGAAAATAATGACAATGGAGATAACAATACAGCAGTAGGTTATGCCGCTGCTAATAAAACCGCCGGAGATAATAATACAGCCTTAGGGAGTGGCGCTTTATTTAATAACATGAACGGTTCCAATAATGTTGCTGTCGGGAATTCCGCATTAGCATATACAACCAATATCTCAGGATTAGTTGCCTTAGGGAATTTTGCATTATACAAAAACGGACTCGGTGCAACGGGAACAGAAGGGCTATACAACACCGCCATAGGAACGGAAGCCATGTATGAAAACACAAAAGGTAAAGGCAACACGGCACTGGGGTTTTATACCTTACATCAAAATGTCAGCGGACAAGGCAATACGGCTATCGGAACAAATAGCTTATTTAGCAATAGCGCCAATAGCGGTTCAACCGCCATCGGCTACAAAGCTATGGAAAATGCGGATAACAATACTTCCGGCTATATCACTTCCAATACCGCCATAGGTTATCAATCGCTACAAGGCAGCAGTACGCCTTCCAACAATACCGGCACCGGAAATACCGCAGTTGGTTATATCACCATGTCAACCAATACTTCCGGTGAAAAAAATACCGCTAATGGTAGTGGCGCTTTATCCGGCAACACCACCGGCTCATATAATACGGCTATTGGTTATGGCAGTTTATATACCAATCATGCCAAAAGTGGCTCTACCGCCATAGGCTTTAACGCTATGGCAAATGCCGACAATACCACAACAGGAAATATTACCTACAATACCGCCGTAGGTTACGAAGCTTTAAAAGGCAGTGCTACTGCCGCCAACAATACTGGCACAGGAAACACCGCCATCGGTTATCAAACCTTAACTTCAAACACGTCCGGTTACGATAATGTTGCTATTGGACAAACCGCCTTATCTTCCAACACTACCGGACATTATAATAATGCTATTGGCTATCAAAGTTTGCTCAACAATACTACCGGATTACAAAATGTCGCCAACGGTGCCGATGCTTTAAAAGCCAACACTACGGGTAATTATAATACGGCAACCGGTTATAGTGCCTTGAACTCTAATATAGACGGAAGTGACAATACGGCAAACGGTAACGGCGCTTTATTTTCCAATACCCACGGCATTAACAATACCGCCCTTGGTAGCAGTGCATTGGCTTTAAATGAAACGGGTTCAGACAATACGGCTCTCGGTTATCAAGCTTTATATACCGGTGCCGGTATTTCTGGTTTGGTTGCCATAGGTAGCAAAGCTTTGACCAACAACGGCACGGGCGCCACCGGAACCGAAGGAAAGTTTAATACTGCCGTAGGAACGGAAGCCATGACCACCAACACCAAAGGTTATAAAAATACCGCTTTGGGTTATCATACTTTGCATGTCAATACAAGTGGAAAAAATAATACAGCCGTCGGATACCATAGCTTGCTTGCCAATACCACCGGTTACGAAAATAATGCTTTGGGGTCCGGGGCTATGGACAGCAATACCACCGGCTATCAAAATACCGCTATGGGAGACGACGCTTTGAAAAAGAATACAACCGGATATACCAATACTGCCTTTGGTAATGATGCATTGCTTTTCAATACAACCGGAAATCATAATACCGCAGTAGGAGATAGAGCACTTATTTCTAATATTGAAGGTTCCGGCAATGCCGCACTGGGCAAAGAGACCTTAAACAAAAACACAAGCGGTAATTTTAATGTTGCTGTTGGTATGCAAAGTTTACACGAAAACACAAGCGGTAATCAAAACACGGCAATTGGTACAACAGCCATGTATTTTAACAAAACCGGAACAGATAATATCGCCATTGGCACCGAAGCATTATATAAAAATGTAGGCGTATCTGATTTAGTAGCTATTGGACATAAGGCGTTGTTTAATAATAGCACTTATAACGGAAATTCCGGAACTGAAAATACTGCAGTTGGTGCTTATGCACTTACAGCAAATACAACAGGGCAAAAAAACACTGCACTGGGTTATAATACACTGAAAAGTAATCAAACCGGTTTCTGGAATACTGCAATAGGAAGAAATGCTTTAATGAATAATACCAACAATGACAACACAGCGGTAGGTTATATAGCATTAGAACATAATACAAGTGGATTCAACAATGTTGCTCTAGGAAGTTGGGCATTAGTTATTAATGACACCGGATCTCAAAATACTGCTATAGGTTCGTATAGTGGGTTTTTAGCAGACAATTTAAATAACACCACTGCTATTGGGTATGGTGCAGGACAAATCAGTGCTACTGATAACCGAATTGAAATAGGCGATAACAGTGTTACTTGGATAGGCGGACAAGTCGGGTGGAGTACATTTAGCGACCGTCGTATCAAAACACATATCCAAAACGATGTGGCCGGTTTGGATTTTATCAAACGCTTACGTCCCGTAACCTATAACTTGGATATTCATAAAATGAACCGGATGATTGCCCGTGGCGGTAAAG
>WFZY01000387.1 GCA_015489265.1 Flavobacteriaceae bacterium
ATAAAGAACAGCTTTTCACATTAATTATAATTTTTTTTTGGCTCTATATTGATAAAAGTGGATAATATATAATATCTCAAATAATAATACCACCCATTTGGGGTTTAAAGACTTTGTTTAATTATTTAAATCTATAATAGTTGTGGCTATAAATTTTTAAACCTGATTATAATTACCACACAAAACAACATAGAGCCGATTATTTTTTAATACTAATAAATTTAGACTTTTAACATCTTTTTAATTTGTTAAAAATCAGTTTATTATAAACATCCTTTATGCTTGTTATCAAATAAATCGATAAATTGTGTAAGGAATGTAACAGATACACGACTATATTAGTAGAAATTTTAAAAATCAAGAAAAATGAAAACCGGAAAAAACAAAAGAAATTTACTGATGATGAGTTTATTGTTAATCGGATTTGTATCCTTAACAGCCATGACCAATCGGCAACACAAACAAACAATCACAACCGATAATTTGGTTTTACATCAAAATGTAAGGCATCAAAATTTGAAATGCGGCGATGGTAAATGCGGTGATGCTAAATCATCGGATCAAAAAGCAAGTAAAAAAGCTGACGATAAAACCAAATGCGGTGACGGTAAATGTGGCGATGCCAAAGCCAAAGATGCTAAAAATAAATGTGGTGATGGCAAATGTGGTGATGGTAAAAACAAAGATGCCAAAAAGAAAGATGATAAAAAAGCTAAAGACGACAAATGTGGTACGGGTAAATGTGGCAAAGCTTAATAATGAATACTTAAATTTTAAAAGATGTCTAAATTAAAACAACTCAACGCAACGCTGTCCGGAATAGGCAGTAAATCGCAAAACTTTGCCTTATTACTTTTACGTTTGATTCTGGCTTACGGCTTTTTCGGACCGGCAATGATGAAATGGCAAAACATGACAGCCATTGGCGACTGGTTTAAATCTTTGGGCTATCCGGCGCCTTACTTCAATGCTTATATGGCAGGTACAACCGAACTTTTAGGTGTGGCTTTGCTCATACTCGGATTAGGTACACGCTTTATTACTTTATTATTGATTTTTGTCATGTTTGTGGCTATCACAACGGTCCATTTAAAACATGGATTTGAAGCCGGTAACAATGGTTTTGAAATACCGCTTTATTATGCCATTATGTTATTTGCCTTATTTGCTTATGGTGCCGGTGAATATAGTTTGGATAATTTCTTAAGCAAAAAATAGATTTCCATAAAATAAGTGTTTCATAATCACTTATGTGTTGTTTGAGTAGCCGCTTCTCTTTTTATAGAAGGGAGCGGCTTTTTTGAACAAAATAATAATCAAAAAAATATAAAAAATGAAAAGAAAATTTATTGAAAAATTTAAACAAAAATACGGACCTTGGGCAGTCGTTACAGGTGCATCATCAGGTATCGGGACAGAATTTGCCAAACAATTAGCTGCAATCGGATTGAATCTGGTTTTAGTAGCTCGTAGAAAAGACAGATTAGAAAACTTGAAACAAAATCTTGAACAATCTTATAAAATACAGGTCAGAATTGCTTCGGTAGATTTAACCCATCCCGATTTTTTATCAACTTTTCGAGATTTGACCGAAGATATTGACATTGGATTATTGGTAAGCAATGCCGGTATGATGTATATTGGTCACTATTTTGACAATGACCTTGATGCCGAAATGAAAATGATCGATTTGAATGTCAAAGCGCCATCTATTTTAACCCATTATTTTGGAAAAAGAATGATAAAGCGTGGTAAAGGCGGCATTATTTATACGGCTTCTATGCTGGGCTTTATGGGAACACCTTACGCTACGGCTTATGCAGCCACCAAAGCGTATGAAGTTGCCAAGGCAGAGGGCTTAGCTTATGAGCTCAAATCAAAAGGGATAGATGTATTGGCTTTAAATCCCGGACTGACCGATACCGAAATGACCGCTGATTATGACTTTTCGGCTATGCCAATGAAATTGATGAAACCCGAAAAAGTAGCCCGAACCGCTTTATATTGTCTTGGTCGCCGCACTTTGGCAACGCCGGGCAAAATGAACAATATGATGAACTTTTTTGCCAAACATTTGATGAGTCGTCAAATGAATACCAAAATGTTCGGCGGTTTTATGAGAAAAACCTTCTAGTGAGTTGTTTTTCTGTTTTTCCTGTTTCAATACTTTTTTGTAAGGTATTGAAACAGTTTTTTTATGTGGCATCTAAAATAAGATGCCTTTTTAAGTTTGTAATTATTTATTTTTCAATACTTTTGTCCTTTATAAAAATTAATTGAAATGAAATTCTTGTATTTCTTATTTATATCTCTCGGGATTTTTTTTAGTGCCTGTCAACAGTCATCTAAACAAAACAAGGCGGTTCAGCATGCTTCCGATCAAATTGGCTTTACCAAAGAAGGTACCCTGATTATTTCAGACAGTTTGGGACAACCTAAAGCACGGTTTGATATCGAATTTGCCCGCGACGATTACGAGCGCGAAACCGGATTGATGTATCGAAAAACAATGCAAGATAACCAAGCCATGTTGTTTATTTTTAAAGATGAACAACCCCGGTATTTTTGGATGAAAAACACTTATATTCCTTTGGATATTATCTATATCAATGCCGGAAAACAAATTGTTAGCATTGCCAAAAATGCCCAACCAATGGACGAAACGAGCTTGCCATCCCGTTTGCCTGCCCAATATGTATTGGAAATAAAAGCCGGTTTGTCAGATGAATATGCTTTGCAAAAAGGTGATAAAGTTTCATGGAAAGATTTTTCTAAAAAATAAATAGAAAGATTGTTTTTTATGAAATTAATCAGTCATTTCTTGTTTAAAAAAGAAAGTTTTTTCCTTTACAACAATGTAACTTGCCAATATAATTAATAAACCGGTTTGTATCACTTTACTCATGGGGTGCGTTGCAAATATTTCGTTAAAAAATCCGGCTGTAATATGAAAAATGATGGCAACTAAGATGTTCCGTTCGGTTTTGTAATACAACCAATTCATCAAAATAACAAACGGAAAAATGCTGACCAAAAAATTGATACTGTAAAGCCAGCCGGTTGCTACCAAATGGCTTTGATAATAATCTTTAATCAAAGAGAGCGGTATATGCCAAATACCCCAAAACAAAGCAAAAATCATTGATGTTTGAAATAGATTGAAACGATTTCGCAAGGTGTCTGTACCGTAGGTATGCCACCCCAGTTCTTCTAATACCGGTGCAATGAGTAAGATGAACCAAACCGGAAAAATACCGGAAGTAAAACTATAATGTCCGGTAATTTTAAATTGTTCCGGACTATATCCGAATATCAATGATATGGCTTGTGCCAATAAAATGCTGACTAACATTAAAAAAACAGCTATGACCCAATAAAAACTTTGAGATGATTTGATATGGAATAGTCTGTTCCCTAAATCATTTTTTAGTAGTCCGTCTTTGTGCATTAACCAAAAGGCAATTAGCATAGGGGCAGATAAGCCTGCTATTCCCAATATGCTGACGATACGGATATAGTGCATAGCCGGTTGTAAATGGCTCAAATATGCGGCAATACCCCAAAAAATCCAAGAAATCAGAGTCGATAAGCTGTAAAATAACCAAGGATGGCGGTAAGATTTGATATTCATGTTTTTTATGGCAAAGGAAGCTTATTTTGTGTAACCGGTCGTCCAATCTTATAATTTTGGACCTGTAAAATGACTAATAACTCACTTCTTTAGATTTGATAACTGTGAAAAATATTGTGACGGCGTCATACCTTTAAGTTTCTTAAACACAGCATTAAAACTTGATTTGGAATTAAATCCGGCATCATAGGCATGGGCTAAATAATTCAATCGCGGGTCTGCTGTAACATTTTGAATAAAAGCATCTACGCGGTAACGATTAATAAAGTCATTAAAATTTTGTTTTTCGTACCGGTTAATAATTTGTGACAAATGATGTGGTGACATTTCCAACTGCTTTGCAAGGGCATATAACGTGAGTTTGGGTTGCAGATAAGGTTTTTTATCTAGCATAAATTTTAAAAGTTGCCGGTGTTTTTCAGCTGCAATTTCTTTTGACAGACCAGAATTTTGATAAGCATCTTTACTTGTTTGAGTTTGTGAAAAAAGCTTATCGTCTATAAAAATATGTTGATGTCTAATGCCGTAAAATCCTAATGTCAGCAGTCCTAAAATCAATAAGGTATAAAACAAATAATCCGGATTGAAAGGCAAATTGATAGTTAAAAATTTTCGACTAATTACTACTACTGTTGCCGTTAGAAAAACCAAACCAATTCCCCAAATAATACCTTTTAGCCAATTGAGATTAATTTTTTCGGAATAGGCATATTGCTGTTGCAAAAGCCATTGATAACGATTTAGTAATTTACAGGAAAAATAGGTGTATATGATGCCGGATAACAAAAAAGCAATGATTAAAATCTTAGAAAAAAATGCATAATCTGTAATTTTGCCAATATCAACCAAATGTTTTTGAGTGGCAGTATAAAAAAAATAAAATTTAAACAGATAAAGATAGGTTAGTATGACCGGTAAAAAATGCCCATAATCTTTTATCCGGAAATGCCGGTATGATTTGATGGCGTAAAAAATATATAAATAGAGTAGCGGTCCGTAAAAAAACGGAAAAGCTGCTGTTAAGCCAACCAAATGTGGATACTTGTACCAATAGCCGTTAATGCTTAAATAATAACTGCTTAAATGAATGGCGATGATTAACATCCAAACTGCTAATATTTTATCAGAAATAGATTTGTTTTGCTTAGATAGTAAT
>WFZY01000388.1 GCA_015489265.1 Flavobacteriaceae bacterium
CCGGTATTAAAGGGCAAGCCAAAGGTATTGGTAAACGTGATTTCAAAGAAACTGAAAAATTTCATCGTCCAAGGTAACAGCATTTTAAAAATCACAATCAGAATACCAAAGACAGCGATATTGGCTAATATAAATGATTTAGGTGTGATTTTTTCGGTGGTTTTGAAATAATACAATAAACCTATAGCGGGAATCACCAACAAGACCATAAAATGTACCCCGAACGATAATCCGATGACAAATGCCATTAATATCAACCAACGGTTGCCGCGCGGTTTATCTAAGCTATCGACCCATTTAAGCCCAAGCCAAAACAGGGCGGACATCATAAACATGGCAGCGGCATAGACTTCGGCTTCTACTGCCGAAAACCAAAACGAATCGGAAAAAGCAAATGCCAACGAACCAACTGTGGCACTGCCCAATACGATAATTTTCTCAGCTGTAGATAAATCGGTTTTGCGTAAAATATATTTTATGAGAATATGAATTATCGTCCAATACAAAAACAATACGGTTAAAGCACTAAAAATTGCCGACATCATATTGACCATATAAGCAATTTTTGCCGGTGAGCTTGCAAACATGGCAAAGAAAGCTCCGAGCATTTGAAACAAGGGTGCGCCCGGTGGATGCCCGACTTGCAGTTTGGTGGATGTAGAAATAAATTCACCGCAATCCCAAAAACTAACGGTTGGCTCCAAAGTGGAAATATATGTAAACAAACTAATGAAAAAGACTACTAAACTTAACAGAATTTCAAGTTTTTTATACGATAATTGCTTCATATGATTATATCTATTGTTTGACAAAATTTGTAATAAAAACAAAAATAGCAATAAAAATAAGCCGTAAGAATAATTTTATCAAAAATTTAACCTGTAATAAAAATATAATTGGTGATACAGGCTTTGCTGTTGTTAATGGATTTTGCCATAAAATACTAACAATAAAAACACTTGAATATTATAAAGATAGGGACGATTGATAGATAAGTTATTACCATAAAAAAGCGTCCGAATCCAGACGCTTTTCTATTAACTCAATTATTATGAAAAAACCAATTAGTATTATGAATTGGCATATCTTCTAGCGACTTCATCCCAATTAATGACATTGAAAAAGTCATTGATATAAGCGCCGCGTTTGTTTTGATGTTTTAAATAATAAGCATGTTCCCAGACATCCATACCAAGAATGACTTTGCCTTTACAATCGACAAATTTCATCAACGGATTGTCTTGATTGGCTGTGTGACAAATACTTAATTTTCCGTGATTGCTCAACAGCCACACCCAACCGGAGCCGAAACGGGCACCACCGGCTTTTGCCCACTGGTCTTTAAAGTTTTCAAAAGACCCGAAATCCCGTTTAATGGCTTCTGCCAATGCGCCTGCCGGTTCGCCGCCACCGTTTGGCGACATGATTTGCCAATATAAAATATGATTCCAATAACCACCACCGTTATTTCTAATGGCTGTTTCATGAACATGAATGGCTTTTAAAATGTCTTCAATACTTTTGTCTTCGTAACAAGTGCCTGCAATGGCAGCATTTAAACCATTGGTATAGCCCTGATGATGTCCCAAATGATGTACGCGCATAGTAGCTTCATCAATATAAGGTTCAAGGGCATTGTATGCATATGGTAATTCCGGTAATTTAAAGCTCATAATGATAGTTTTTTAAGTTTATACGCAAATATATTGTAACTTTGAACGGACAGAAAGCCATTTCTAATCATTTTATTTATCGCATCATAAATATTATTTATAATGATTCAAAATAGATTCGTTGTTTACAAAGCCGGAGCCGGTTCGGGCAAGACTTTTCAGATAGCCAAGCGCTACTTAAACCGTTTGATTCAAGCCCAAAATTCGCAAATAATTTACCGGTTAATCGGCATTACCTTTACCAATAAAGCCGCCGAAGAAATGAAAAAGCGGATTATTGACAATTTAATAAATGCTTCCAAAGGACAAATTACCGATGTTATGGCAGTGGTTAGTCAAGAATCGGAATCCGTCATCAAAGCACAAACCGGTATCACGGAAGTTGTTGATTATCAACAAGAAATCATCAAAAGAAGTCGTCAACGATTATCGGAAATATTACACTATTACGATGAGTTTCAATTGACTACAATTGATAAATTGATGTACAGAATTATCAAAACCTTTGCGCGGGACATGCACTTGTCAACCGATGTGGAAGTAGAAATGGAATATAGGGAAGTCGTCGATATGTTGATTGACAAATTAATCAACAGTGCCGAGCAGGGTTCTTTATTGTCACAATTCTTTATCGCTTTTGCTATTGAAAAAATAGAAGATGAAAAAAACTGGAAAGACATCAAACGCGACCTGAATGACATCAGCAAAATTATTTTTAACGACAATTATTTTGATGCCTTAAAGTCGTTGAAAAACAAAACATTAGATGATTTTAAACGATTGAGAGATCATTTGATAAAAAGAAAAAACAAACTTAGAAAAGACCTAATTGAACAAGGAAATGCACTTGCCATTCAAGTAGAAATATACAAATCGCATGTGTATAACGATGTGCATACTTATATCAAACGCATACGTTTTGAACATCAAAAAATAGCTATCAAACCGCGGTTACAATCTTATATAGACCAAGGTATTTATTATAAAAAAGATGCTGAAAAAAAACTTGATAATCAAGAATTTATTGAGTTGGAAGTGTTAAACAATCAAATTCATCGCGTAATCACCGAGAGTTTTGAAAAAAACGAACAGCTCAAATTCATCAATGCTCTGCTGGATGAAGTCAATGCTTTAAGTATCGAAAATGAATTGCAAAAAGAAATTGCCGACTTTAAAGAAACCCATAACCGGATATTTATCAGTGATTTTAACAAGCTGATTCTGGAACAAATTTTAAAAGATTTGGCAAGTGATACGCCTTATATTTACATGCGATTGGGCGAAAAATATGCCCATTATTTTATCGATGAATTTCAAGATACATCGGCGTTGCAATGGCATAATCTGATTCCTTTGGTTCGTGAGGCATTATCAAAAGAATTTGCCGGTGGACATTTGGGCAGCGCCATGCTCGTGGGCGATGCCAAGCAATCCATTTACCGTTTTAGAGGCGGTAAGCCCGAGCAATTCATTAGCTTAAGCGACCCCGAACAGCAATCGGGCGAAGGCAATCCGTTTGTAGCTTTAACCCGAAAATCAGTAGAAGAACTCGCTTTTAATTGGCGCAGTAAAGCACAGATTATCAAATTTAACAACGATTTTTTCAAGAATTTTACGCAATATTTACAGGAACCTTACCGGCGAGTTTATATTGATCCTTCACAAAATATTCCGGCAGGCAAAGACACCGCAGATGGTTATGTCAATATCCGGTTTTTAAACAGAAAAACAGAAACCTATGAAGAAGTTGTTTTGGAATCGATTGAACAAGCCCAACAAAACGGTTTTCAAAAAGAAGAAATTTGTATTTTAATCAATAGAAACAGTGAAGGGCGCCGTATAGCCGAGTATTTGAGTCAAAATCAAGTGGATGTGGTTTCGTCTGAATCCTTATTGGTTGGTAACGCCGGAAAAGTCCGGTTTTTGTTAGCTTGGTTGTATTTTTTAGAGTCGGGCAATCCGGCTGATTTATACGATGCTGTCCGGTATTTGGCTGAAAGAGACCAAACATCAAACCCCGAATGGTATGAAAGTTTGCTTAATGACAAGGAAATTTCTAAAAAAACACAAGTTGAAAAATTTGAAAAAATAGGTTATATCGTTGATTATGAACGTTTAATAAAATTAAGCTTATATGATATTCTCGTATATTTAATTGATATTTTCGATTTGTCAGACCGGAAAGAACAAGCTTATTTGCAAGCATTCTTAGAAAAAGTTTATCAATTTAGTCAAAAAGATTTGCCGACTATCAAAGCATTTCTCAACGAGTGGGCATCGATAGCCCATAAGTATAGTATTGCGGCACCCGATAAAAAAGGGGCAGTCAAAATCATGACCGTTCACAAAGCCAAAGGTTTGGAATTTCCGGTAGTCATTTACTATACCGACGAAGCCGTTTTGTCATCAAAAGATAAAAACACCAAAGTTTGGATACCTTTAAATCCTGCTGATTATCAAGGATTTGAAACTTTACCAATCCGTATGGGCGCCTTGGAAAATTCACCAATAGACCAATATCAAAATATCTATGAACAGACGGCAAGCGAAAAAACTTTTGACAATTTGAACCGCATTTATGTAGCGATGACGCGAGCTGTCGCACAATTATTTGTCATTACGTTTGAGCTGCCGGATAAGCCGGTAAATCTAAAAGTCAGTCAGATATTTTACAATTATTTGAAGCAAAATTTTCCGGATTTTGACGGACATACTTTTGAATTCGGTAATCCGAAGCGTCTTGAGAGCAAACCTGTTTCGGAAGAAGAAACATTAAGATTAGACCGTTTATACTATAAAAATTGGCAACTGAAACAGAAAGATAACTTTTTGAAAATCAACACTTTTTCATTTGAACGTTGGTCAGAACACAAAAAATCGGCTATTGTTTATGGCTTGCAATTGCACGATATATTGAGTCAAGTCACGACTGCTACACAATGGCAAGCACAAAAAGAGAAACTATTAACCGGAACAGACCAAGATTTAAAACCGAAACTTGAAAAATTGATAGAAAAAACCGTTTATCATACGGAATTAAAAAAATATTTTTCAGATGACTATCAAATATTAAACGAGCGGGATATTTTAATTCCGTCGGAACAAGGCACATTTAAACAAAAAAGACCGGATCGTCTGTTGATTAAAGATGGTAAAATCACGATTATCGATTACAAAACCGGTGCGGAAGAACCTAAACATAGCAAGCAATTACAAGTTTATGCCGATTTTTTGAGGCAAGCCGGATTTGATGTAGAAAACATGATATTGGTTTATATCGGTGAGGAGGTAACCGTTAAATTTGTATAATTTATTA
>WFZY01000389.1 GCA_015489265.1 Flavobacteriaceae bacterium
AACGGCGGTGGCAGTTTTACCGATGCTGATACACATTTAACTGATGCTGATATCAGTGGAATGGGATATATCAAAGATGCCAATGACGCCGACCATGATACCACCAACGAATTGCAAACCATAAGCAAAACCGGCAATACGGTGACACTGTCTAACGGCGGTGGCAGTTTTACCGATACTGATACACATTTAACTGATGCTGATATTTTAGGAATGGGTTATATCAAAAACGCCGATGACGCCGACCATGATACCACCAACGAAATTCAAAATCTTTCCGTCAACGGTAACCAACTCAGCATTTCACAAGCTAATACCATAACCTTACCAACCGGCGCTACCAAACTGGACGATTTGAGCGATGCACGGTCAGACAGCAACGGTTCATCAATTTTTATCGGTATTGATGCAGGCGTCAATGATAATCAAACAGATAATTATAATGTTGGTATCGGTCAAGCTGCCATGACTTCCAACACCTCAGGGGAATATAATACAGCGGTAGGAAATAGCGCATTATATTCCAACACTTCAGGTTCTAAAAATACTGCTTATGGAGCAGGATCATTAAATACCAATACAACCGGGAACAACAATACCGCTTATGGCACTTTTTCTATGAACGCAAACACCACCGGAGAGAATAATACGGCAAATGGAATTGCTGCCCTATCATCCAACACTACTGGAAATAATAACACAGCAACCGGAGCTACTACCCTGTTATCAAACTCCACCGGCAATAACAATACTGCAACTGGAACTGATGCTTTATCAACAAACACTACAGGAAACAACAATACTGCAACCGGAAACTCTGCGCTATTATCTAATACCACAGGTAATAATAATATCGCTTATGGATCTAAATCCTTATTTAATAATGAAACCGGTAATTCAAACGTAGCTATTGGTATAAATGCATTATATAGAAATACAGACCGTAGTAATCTTGTAGCAGTAGGCGATTCGGCTTTGTATAACAATGGAACGATGGTTAATTTCTCTGATGATGCAATCAATAATACCGCCCTGGGATCCAAAGCCTTGTATGCTAACACATCAGGAAGTAACAATACAGCAACCGGTTATCAAGCATTATATGAAAATACTACCGGAAGCAGTAACACTGCTTATGGCTCAATTGCCTTGTATTCCAACACAACAGGATATGAAAATACGGTAATGGGAAATGCAGCTTTATATAACAACACAACCGGATATGGTAATACCGCAACCGGATACAGAGCGCTTTATCTCAACACAACGGGAAGTTTCAATTCTGCATACGGAATACAAGCACTATTTTCTAATACCACCGGAGATTATAATACCGCTAACGGAATGTTTGCATTAACACAAAACACAACCGGGAGCAACAATACCGCTAATGGAACCTATGCGTTACAAGACAATACTACCGGTAATGATAATACGGCAAATGGTGTTATGTCTTTGTATAATAATAGTACTGGAAATGGCAATACCGCAAATGGTTATCAAGCATTATATTACAACAATACCGGTAGTGACAATGTAGCCAATGGATACAGTACGTTATACAACAACACCACCGGAGAAGAGAATGTAGCAACCGGGTTCAATGCATTGTATAACAATACGACTGGTGATAACAACGTGGCAAACGGAAGTCGCGCATTGAGTTATAATAGCACCGGACAAAATAATACTGCCAACGGAAGTCTGTCAATGTATTCAAATGATACCGGCTCAAATAACGTGGCAAACGGATTTGATGCTTTGAGTTTTAATAGTACCGGTAATTCAAACGTTGCTATAGGCACAAGAGCTTTATACAAAAACACAGACCGTAGCAACCTGGTAGCAGTAGGTGACTCAGCTTTATATAACAATGGAACAGGTGCTACGCATTTTTATGATGCGACAAACAATACAGCTATCGGTTCTAAAGCTTTATATGCCAACACCACAGGATATGCTAATACAGCATCAGGAAGCAATACGCTTACAGCCAACACTACTGGATCTTGGAATACTGCTTTAGGCAATGCTGCACTTTATTCGAATTCCACAGGATCTGCTAATATAGCAATAGGTGGTAGCGCTCTTTTACTAAACTCTTCCGGTACTGATAATACTGCAGTTGGAACTAGTGCACTTTATTCTAACGATGCAGGAAACCATAATGTTGCTGTTGGCAATAATGCACTTTTATCAAATACAATAGGTCATAATAATGTTGCTATTGGTTATGAATCGGGAAACAACCTTCAATCAGGCACCGGAAATGTATTTATAGGATATAAAGCCGGATATAATGAAACAGGGTCTAACAAACTATACATCGATAATTCAAGCACCTCAACACCTTTAATTTACGGGGATTTTAGCACGGACGAACTCACGGTAAACGGCAAATTAAAAGTGACGGATAAACTGCTTGGCACCGATACCGGTAATGCCGATATGAAAGCTTATGTTTATGGCTTTGTTGGTTATGACGGGACTAATTACAGCGACCGTTCATCAGGTGGCTATACCGTATCAAAAATTGGCTCAGGCGTTTACAAAATAACTTTAACTAATGTATCTACAAGCGATTATCATTATGTGGTAAGCGTAACCTCTGAAATTGGCGGCGGTGGTGTGCCTGTTTTTGCCGCAACTGATTATGTTTCAACAAGTGGACACCAAAACCAATTTTATATTAAAACTTATAATTTAAACGGCAACCCGGTGGATAATTCTTTCCATTTTGTTGTTTATAAAAAATAAATATTATGAAAAAATCAATATTAATTATCATTTTGATGCTTTCAAATACAATTTTGATAGCTCAAAACGGCTTTAACTACAAAGCGCTTATCAGCGATAACGGAAACGTACTGGCTAATCAAGTGATCAGTATTAAGTTTACTGTTTTAGAAAACGGCACAACGTCCGTCTATCAAGAAACCCAAACCGGCAACACCGATGCCAACGGCATTATTGCCTTTAATATTGGCGAAGGTAGTGTGGTTTCAGGAGATTTTACCACCATAGATTGGGGTAGCAATCCGTATTTCTTAAAAGTGGAAATCAATACCGGTAGCGGTTACCAAGATTTCGGTACTACCGAACTCAAATATGTCCCTTACGCCAAATTTGCCGAAAAAGCCGGCAATGTATTCAGCGGTGATTTCGGTGATTTAAACAATGTTCCCACCGGCTTATCCGATGGTGATGATGATACCCACTTAACCGATGCACAAATAGCAGCGATGGGCTATATAAAAGACCCCAATGACGCCGACCATGATGCTACCAACGAGTTACAAACCATTAGTAAAACCGGCAATACGGTGACACTGTCTAATGGCGGTGGCAGTTTTACCGATGCTGATACCCATTTAACCGATGCCGATATTAGTGGAATGGGTTATATCAAAAACGCCGATGATGCCGACCACGATGCCACCAACGAAATTCAAAACCTAACTTTATCCGGCACAAACTTAAGTATCAGTAGCGGCAATACAGTTCATTTTAACAACTGGGATACCAATGCAAATGACGATGTGCATTCAATCAACGACTTATCTGACGCCAAATCCGATATTTCTTCGATATTTTTAGGTGCTTATGCCGGCGAGAATGATGATCAAACACAAAATTATAATGTCGGAGTGGGCTATCAAGCCATGAATGCCAATACCTCAGGTGACAATAATACAGCCCTTGGGTATTATGCCATGATCAACAATACAACCGGAAAATATAATACTGCGACCGGTGCTTATGCCTTAAAAGAAAATACCAGTGCAGATCATAACACAGCAGATGGTTATCAGGCATTAAACAGTAACAGTACAGGGGCATATAATACTGCTGTCGGAAGTCAAGCGCTCTATCATACAACACGAAGTAATAATACCGCTGTGGGTTATCAAGCTTTGTACAATAATACAGGGGAATATAACACGGCGCTTGGAAGTGGTGCGCTGTATTCCGGTACAAATACTGATTACAATGTTGCCATTGGTTATAACGCCGGTTATAGTGCAAACTCAATAGGTTATAATGTTTTTGTAGGATACAATGCCGGCAAAAATGCTACGGGTTACCGAAATGTATTTATCGGTTATCAAGCCGGTAGAGATGAAACCGGAGATGAAAAGTTGTATATAGATGATTCCAGTACACCCAATCCGTTAATTTACGGTGATTTTTCAACGAATGAACTAACCATAAACGGCAGTTTGGCTATCAAAGACGGTACACAAGGTGCCGGTAAAGTTTTGGTGTCTGATGCAAATGGCAAGGGACAGTGGAGTAATACTTTACCTAAACAAAATAGAATTGCATCTTTTGGACCTTTAGATGCCACCATGTTTAATGGTGCATCATTGAACTATCTAATAAAGAGCCCTTATAATGGAGCATTTAATTCTTCATCATCTGATAATTCTGCTGTGTATATTCCTATCAAATTACCGGATGGTGCTATAATAAATGATATATATGTGTATTACAAAGACAATTCTACTTATAATTATATGATAAGTTTTTTCAAATGTCGCATTACGGCATTTAATTCAGCACAAATTATAGCAAGTTATATAACATCCGGTAGTAATTCATCTATTGCTTTTAAACATTCCAGTATGTCAATAACAGTTAGTTCGGATTACCAATATTATGTAAGAATGCAACCTCTTACAAGTTCACATCATTGGAGTAATTATAATAGCGTTTTAAAAGGTGTTGTTGTTTATTATCAACGATAGTTTTTGAATTTATGATAAAAAAACCGCCAAAATTTTTGGCGGTTTTTTTTTGCGACACTTAAACTAATTAATTGTTAATTAGAATAATTTCTTTAAGCATTTTGGTTTTAACAACCTGCATGGCTCTGCTGTAAGCCAAAGCCAATGACATTCTGTAACTAATACGATGTTCAATAGTGTAGTTTTCTTGCATATAATTTTGTTTTGTTTTCAATCTTAACGCAAGAAAACGGGCTTTATTGTCAAAAAGTTTTATTCCACTAATTTTATTTGGTGCTCTTCAATAATTTTTCTGATGTTAATCAAAGCATATCGCATTCTACCCAAAGCGGTATTGATACTGACATTAGTTTTATCGGCAATTTCTTGAAAGGATAATTCTTCATACATCCGCATTTTTAAGACGGTTTTTTGGTCTTTGGGCAATTGTTCAATCAAAACTCTTATTTTGTCAATCATCTGATTGCGAATCATTTGTTTTTCGGCATCTAAACTTTTGTCGTGCAGAATATCAAACATAGAAAAATCTTCCGATTCGTAAACTTTACGCATCTTGTTTTGCTTGCGATAGTAGTCAATAATAATATTGTGTGCTATACGAATGACCCAAGATAAAAATTTACCTTCTTCTATGTATTTACCTTTTTTAAGTGTCCTTACAACTTTAAACAAGGTGTCTTGAAACAAATCTTCGGTCAACTCTTGATTGCGAACTTTGGAATAGATAAAACCGAAAATTTTATCGCGATGTCGCTTTAATAATTTTTCTAATACCTCTTCGTTACCATTGATATACAAGGCAATTAATTCTGAATCCGGGTAAAATTTTGTTTTATTCATATTTACAGTTTTATTAAGATGATAAGGCATCATCTAAAAGTGTTTCACTTAAAAATTAAAAACGTAAATATGAACTTATAGGCAGTTTTGTTAAAGTTATTATAAAGCAAATTTAGATAAAAAAAATTAACTCGCAAGTTTTTGTAAAAAATTTTTGATTATTTTTTTAAATATCGAAATAAAACGGTGTTTTTTCTATACTTTTTTGGGAACGCGATGAAATCGCACACCAGCGTAGGAAGAAACACGATATGATCGTGAGCCGAAGTGGACATAGTTAACTAGAAATTTTATAATTTAAACATAAGAAGAGATGCCTCCTCACTCGTTCCTTATTCGTTCGAAATGACATTCAATTTCATAGTAACTTATAAAAATCTTTGTCAGCTACACAATCAAACATATATTCCTATTACTTCGTTACCATGATTACTACATTTCGTCTTCTACTTTTTTGATCATCTTTTCAAAATCCAAACCACCGTAATT
Organism: Flavobacteriaceae bacterium; assembly: GCA_015489265.1. Lineage (GTDB taxonomy): Bacteria > Bacteroidota > Bacteroidia > Flavobacteriales > Flavobacteriaceae > WGBX01. Next base: position 6,078 of record WFZY01000389.1, read on the forward strand.
ACCGCTACTCATCAACAACAAAGCCGTATTGTGCAAATCTAAATCATATAAATACCGGTGTAATTTTACAGGGTCAGTAAAAACTTTCAATCCGGGGTAATTAAATTCTTTAACAATCAATTCCGGTGGAATCGGGTCTAATCCTTTTAAGGCAACTGCTTTGGGAGAATAAAACACTACGGCTTCATCGGCAGCATTGAGTTTGTCTTTGTATTCGGGCAAAAATTTACGGTTCAAACTGCTGTAAGTGTGTAGTTCTAAAACTGCTATCACTTTTTTATCGGAGTAACTTTCTTTGACGGCTTTGACGCTGGCACCTACTTTGGATGGCGCATGAGCAAAATCTTTAAAAACGACACTTTTATCGTTTTCAACCAATTTTTCCAATCGTTTATCCGCCCCTTTAAAGCTTTGTATAGCTTGATAAAAATCAGCGTTTGACACACCGATTTCATTACAAATCAAACGGGAGGCTTCGGTGTTTTGCATATTGTGCGCCCCTAATATTTGCATGGGTATTTTACCTTGTTCTGTAACGATATAAAAATGATTACCGTCTTTTTCATATTCCGGTGTCCGGTAAGCTATAGCTTTGATATTCTTTTGATTTTGTTTAACCAAATCTTTAAGGACAGCATCTTCTTCATTGTAAATCAAAGTGCCACCGGGTTCAATCGTATCAATATACCGGGTAAATTGGTTGATATAGTCTTGTTTATCGGGGAATTTGTTCATATGATCCCAAGCAATACCACTGATTACGGTCAAGTGCGGACGATACCATAAAAATTTGGGACGCGAGTCAATGGGTGATGACAGATATTCATCACCTTCTAAAATAATGGTATCGAGCCGGTCGTTGAGTTTGACCATGGTTTCAAAACCTTTGAGTTGCGAACCAACCATATAATTGACATCTTTGTTTTGCGCTGCTAAAACATGCAGTATCATAGACGTGATGGTCGTTTTACCATGAGAACCGGCAACTACCACCCGCTTTTGATTTTGACTTTGCATGTATAAATATTCGGGATAGGAATAAATATTTAAACCCAATTCCTGTGCTTTACGCAATTCGGGGTTATCCGGTTTCGCATGCATGCCGAGAATAATAGCATCAATATCCGGTGTGATTTTTTCGGGAAACCAACCAAATTTTTCGGGCAATAAGCCGTATTTTTCCAATCGTGATTTGGACGGATCAAAAATTTCGTCGTCACTTCCGGTGATTTTGTAGTCTTTTTTATGTAAAGCGATAGCCAGATTGTGCATGGCAGCGCCACCAATGGCAATAAAATGTATGTTCATGATAATTAGTTAAAAGTTAAAAAGTGGATTTCATAGAATATTTTGCTCTTTGATAATTATTCATTAGTTCATTTAATATTTTCTTCAACAAATTTGAGGAATTGAGGATTTATTCGGCTTCATGGGCTATTAAAGTTCTTTAATGTTTATTTTCTGTTACATAGTTTATTTCTACTTACAATTTGAGGAAATGAAGAAATAAGGATTTCTTTAAGAAATTAAAAACATAAAATTAATAAACTTCTTAATGGTCTTAATGCCTTAATGGTTTTAATTTTTCATTTTCAATTAAAAAAGCCGGTCAATATCGCCTTTTCCTTCACGGATGATTTCCGGTTCATCTCCGGTTAAATCAATTACTGTTGACGGATTGTTGTCGCCATATCCGGCATCGATGATCACATCGACCAATTTACCCCATTTTTCATTTATCAATTCCGGATCGGTAGTATATTCTACGACTTCATCATCGTCTTTGATGGAAATGTTAACAATTGGATGTCCTAATTTTTCAATGATTTTGAGCAAAATAACATTGTTGGGAACGCGCATACCAAAAGTTTTACGCTTTTTAAAAACTTTGGGCAGATTGTTGTTCGCCGGTAAAATCATGGTATAAGGTCCGGGAAAAGCTTTTTTTAAGATTTTGAATGTCGCCGTATCAATTTGCTTGGTATATTCGGACAAATGGCTCAAACCGGAAAACAAAAATGTAAAGTTTGCTTTATCAACTTTAGTACCTTTGAGCTGTGCCAACTTTTCTATGGCTTTATTACTTTTGATAGAAGCCCCCAAACCATAAACCGTATCGGTCGGGTATATGACCAATCCGCCGTTACGAAGGGTTTCTACGACTTCGTCTATGAGAATTTGGTCAGTATGGTCGTTGTATAGTTTGATGAATTTTGCCATAAGAGTTGATTTTTTAGTTTTGATGCAAAGTTAGTAATAATTGGTGATATGGTTAATCGGTTATTTGAGGAATGTTAATTAAAAAAATGCGAAGGAGAAAGTGGAAAGTTCGAAGGAAAATTTTGTGCATTCAAACATATTTTCTTGTTTGGGATAGACGGTAAAATCGATATTGCCTAAAATTTCGGTAGTATTAAACTGCCTGAACCAATCAACGGCTACTTTGTTTTTAAGCTCTTCTTCTCTGATGTTTTTGTATTTCATTGTGTCGATTTTATCTATATTGACATATTTTTATGTTGTAAAATTAAGTAGTTAATAAATGCTATCTAAAAAAATTATAATTCATGATGGTCGGCAAAGCTATAATATTGATTGCCTGCAATAATCAAATGGTCTATTAAATGCAAATTGAGATAGTCGGTAGCGCCTTTGATTTTTTTGGTTAAGTCTTTGTCTGACTTGCTGGGTTTTAAATTACCCGAAGGGTGGTTGTGTGCCATGATAAAAGCCGTTGCGTCTTTTTCGAGAAGCCGTTTTAAAAGCAAACGAATATCCACCAAGGCATTATCCAATCCGCCTTGATATAATTTTTCAACACCGGACATCGTATTTTTTCGCATATAAATAATCCAAAATTCTTCGATGTTTTTATCTGACAAGTTGGGTGCCAACAATTCAAAAGCATCACGAGAACTTCTGATTTCTTTACGTTCTAGGGCTTCAGACATATTACGACGTTTACCTATTTCTAATGCGGCAACAATACTGATAGCTTTTGCTTCACCTATTCCCTTGTATTGCATCAACTCCTTGAGTGATAATTTTGCCAACCGGTGCCAATTATTTTCGGCATCTTTTAAAATTCTCTGCGATAAACTTACGGCTGATTCATCACGGTTCCCCGAACCGATTAAAATAGCTATCAATTCAGCATTAGAAAGTGCAACCACACCTTTTTGTAGCAATTTTTCTCTCGGACGGTCATCTTTTGACCACTGATTGATAGGGATTTTCATTTTTGTTCCGGACCTTTTAGACGACATATCAAAAGTTATCACTTAATAATAAGAGGCTTTGATTTATGAAACCAAGATAGCGGATTTTCCCAATTCGTAGGCATCAAGATTCATTTGCACAATCCGGTCACCTTTGCGTTGGAACAAATCAGCGATAACCTTTTTGAGTAATTCATCTTCAAAAGGTAGTAAATCGGCAACGGCGCCAATCATAACAATATTTGCTGCTCTGAAATTTCCGGCACGTTTAGCCAAGGTTCTTGCATCAACAATACGGTGATGCGGAAATTGTTCAATTTGTGCTTTTAAGGCATTTTCATCCGGATAATTGGAAATGTTTTTAAACGGATTGATGTCTGTTACGAGATAGCCTTCCGAATGTAAATAGGATAAATATCGTAACAATTCCATAGGCTCGACTGATAAGATAATATCCGCTTTGCCTTTAGGAATCAAATCGGAATAAACCGGCTGATCAGATATGCGTACGTGCGATTGCACCGCACCGCCACGTTGGCTCATGCCATGTACTTCCGATTGTTTGACGTTGAAGCCGCTTTCTAATGCTGCGGTATCTAAAACTGCCGAAATGGTCAATATGCCTTGACCGCCGACGCCTGATATGATGATGTCTTTTTTCATTCTCTTTGTTATTTGGTGATATGGTTATTTGGTTATTTGATTTGAGGAATTGATAATCTTATCCCCTTCATAGACAACTTTGTTCTTTGGTATTAATTTGTAACTTCAAAATAATTTCTGCTATTAATTTGAGGAATTGAGAAAATTTCAGTTGTCATTTCGAACCTAGTGAGAAATCTTTTTATCAATTATCATTTTTATTTCTTATCCAACTCGCTATCTCAATTCTTTCCCCGGTAATTATCGGGATGACGTCACTATGTTCCGCTTTCAACTTTTAACTAATTTAGTAACTAGGTTCAAATGTATTAAATTGTCGTGCCAGTTCTTTCTTATCGTTAGACATTGTAACGCAAGGGCGTTGTGCAATAATCAACGACACACCTTGATAATCTAATTCTTTTTTAATGATTTCTACATTTTTACCGTGATATTTTTTCAACGGAATTATGATTTTAATATGCTCTTCCGGCACGCCTAGTCCTCTGGCAATATCATATAAACGTCCCATAGCAGCCGATGGCTGAGCACCGGTCATAGCGACTGCCGAATTATCAGATATGATGACGGTAATAGGCGAATTATCCCATACGGCACTCAACAAGCCGGTCATACCCGAATGCGTAAACGTGGAATCACCAATTACGGCAATTGCCGGCAACAATCCGGCATCGGCAGCCCCTTTTGCCATAGGAATGGAAGCGCCCATGTCTATTAAAGTATCAATGCTATCGTAGGGTTCTAAAACGCCCAATGAATAACATCCGATGTCTGAAAATATACGGTTGTCGCCTATTTCGGGGATAATATCATTGAGTTCTTCATACAGGTCGATATGACCACAACCCGGACAAAGTTGCGGGGGGCGTCCAGCAACTATTTCCGGTATTTCTGCATCGATATTGTCTTCCAATCCGAGAGCGTATGCCACAATATTCGGGTTGAGTTCGCCTGTTCGGGGAATGTCACCGGTCAGTCTGCCGGTTACCTTTTGTTCTCTGCCCAAATAATCACCAATCATTTCTTCTATAAACGGATAACCATCTTCTAAAATCAGAATTTTATCAACACGGTCAAACATTTTTCGTACTTGTTCTTTAGGTAGCGGGTAATGACTGACTTTTAAAACGTCATAAGGGACACCATTAGGGTAATTTTCAAGCAAATAATTGATGGCAATGCCGGAAGCGATAATCCCGAGAGATTGGTCTGTACCTTCTTCATAAACATTCCAAGGGGATGCTTCGGCTATTTTTTCCAGTTCATTTTGTTTTTCGATTAAGCCGCTATATTGGATTTTGGCAAAAGACGGAATCAAGGCAAAACGCTTGGTATCTTCTACTAAATTTAATGGGTTTTGCTCATGTTTGTCTTTTAATTTTATATTGGCTCGCGAGTGTGATAAGCGCGTAACCGAACGAAAAAGAACAGGTAATTTGGTTTTTTCGGATAACTCAAATGCGTACGACATCATATCGTATGCTTCTTGTTGATTTGAGGGTTCCAAAATAGGCAGCATGGCAAATTTGCCGTAGAAACGACTGTCTTGTTCATTTTGTGAGGAATGTTGTGAGGGGTCGTCAGCCACAACTACTACAAGTCCGCCATTGATACCGGATATTGCCATATTGATAAAAGCATCGGCTGCGACATTCAGCCCGACATGTTTCATAGTAACGATGGCACGTTTGCCGGCATACGACATACCTAACGCTTCTTCCATAGCCACTTTTTCGTTGGTGGACCAATGCGCTTTTATTTTGCCTGATTTAGTTTCCGGTTGTACCGTGATATATTCAATAATTTCGGTAGAAGGCGTTCCCGGATAACCATAAGCGCCTGACAAACCGGCATCGATGGCACCTTGAGCAATGGCTTCATTTCCCAATAGTATTTTTTGCATAATTGTATATTTTCAAATCTCGCTTAAAGATATAAAAAAAATGCCATTATTAAATGACATTTTTGAGATTTTCTGTTTTTTAAATGCTTATTTAG
>WFZY01000390.1 GCA_015489265.1 Flavobacteriaceae bacterium
AGAAAATATAATTTGTGGTCACGGGTAACCAGCCAAATGTAGTTTTTTCGAAAATCATTGTTGTATTCATCTAAAAATTTGGTGTCGCCGGTAAAAAATGCAATGTCTTCAAAAGCAACATTTTTACGGGTTAAATCATTCCCCCCGAGATTTTTAATGATGTCTAAATAATCGACTAAAACTTGTATTCCCAATTTTTCATCCGGTTTGGGCAATGGGCGATTTTGTTTTTTTTGCAAAGCCGTATAAATGGCACGTTTCAATTCATTCGCATTGATACGTGGTTTGGTTTTGACCAAATACTGTTCGTGTCCGGTTTCGAGTGCTTTGGCAAAAAACATATCGTTATCAAAATCAGTCACATAAATGAACGGAATATGATACTCATTGAAAAGCATTTTGCCCAAATCAATACCGGTCAAGTCCCCTTGTAACTTGATATCCAGTAGCACCAAATCGGGATGCCGCTTGTTGATACTTTGCAAAGCTTCTGCTACGCTCGGTGTGTAATCACTGACTTCAAAGGATTCTTTGGTCAGGATTTTTTTCATCCGGCGGTACAAAATGGCTTCGTCTTCTACAATTAAAATATATTCGTTCAATTTGTGTTGGTTTTATTGATAAATGACACATTAAATCTGTTTTGAAAACAGCAAGCGAATTATCCTTCAATATTACGACATTTTCCCTAAATAATTCAAGATTTTCCCTAAAAAAGACTATTTTTTTCTCTAATTTTAATCAATTTTAGTTCCTAAAAAATAATTCTTAAAAATTTAAAAACTATGTATCAGCAGATTCAAGCTATCACAATCCATAAAATAATCTATCAAAAATGAAATTTTCGGTAAAATCTATTATCTTGTAACAAATTTTCAGTTAACTCGTTAAACCTATGTAACGACCAACCAAAATGACGCAACTCGAATTTGTAAATACAGTTAAACGACTGGAAGACAAAATGTTTCGCTTGGCTAAAATGATGCTGATTTCAGCCGATGAAGCCGCTGATGCCGTGCAAGAAGTTTTTACAAAACTCTGGTTGAAGCGCGATCAATTTAATCGTATCAGCAATACCGATGCTTATTTTATGCGAGCCGTTAGAAACTATTGCTTGGACCGGATTAAATCAAAACAAGCCAAAGAAAACCGGTTAGACACAGTTGCTTTTATGATGAAAGCGCCCTCATCGGAAAAACAATACGACACGCACGAAGCTGTCAGTATTGTAGAACAACTGATGATGGAATTGCCTGAAAAACAACGTTTAATTGTACAATTGCGAGATATTGAAGGTTATGAATTCAAAGAAATAGCCCAAATACTGGACATGAATGAAAATGCCATCAGAACGGCGCTGTCACGCGCCCGAAAAACTTTAAAAAACGCTTTAATTAAACAATATGAATACGGATTACAAACACATCGACAATATTCTTAACAAATATTTCGACGGTCTGACCAACTTGCAAGAAGAAGCCGAACTGCGCCGGTATTTTAATTCCGGTCAAGTTGCTGCAGCTCACGAGCCATACAAAGCGCTGTTTCAATATATAAACCATGCGCAACAAACCGGCAATCCGCAGCCCATTCAAATGCCGCAACCTAAACGAAACAAGCGTTTTTACTATGCAGCATCCGTTGCTGTATTAATGGGATTGGGATTGGTATGGCTTTTGCAAAACAATCATAAAACCGGTATTCATTTGAATGATGCTAGTGCGCATATTCAAATATCCAATCAAAATCCGAAAAAGAAAAAAGAAGCCGAAAAAGAACTCAAAAAATTCACGCACAATGTTTCCCAAGGATTGGACAAAACCGGTGCCTTGAGTATTTTCGGACAAACCACCAAAAAAGTATTTAATTTAAAAACCAAAGAAAAATGAAACAATTTATATTCCTATTCAGTTTATTTATCGGTCTGACAAGTTTTGCCCAAAGCTTGTTTGATAAATATGAAGACTTTGACCAAGTTTCCTCGGTAGTCGTAACCGATGAGATGTTCAAGTTGCTCAAAGAAATTGAACCCGAAAGTGCCGAAGCCAAAGAAGATATCAGTGTTTTAAGCGACTTAACGGGACTTAAAGTTTTTTCAACGGAAGACGCCGCTACCGCCAGTCAAATGGTTAAGGATGCCAACCGGTATATTCAAGATAAAAAAATGGTTGAGTTGATGCGTATTAACGACAAAGATAATAATGTTAAATTCTATATCGTCAAAGGCGACCAACCGCATATCGCCAAAGAGTTGATTATGATTCTAAAATCAAAAGACCCGCAAAAACCACAAACGGTCATGATGTTAGTAACCGGTAAAATCGATTTGAAAAAACTGTCAAAATTGAACAAAAAAGTTAAAATTATTGACAGTAAATATTTGAAAAAGGTCGAAGAAGAGCAAGGCAACTAAATAGCTAAAAACATTACTATGTCAAAAAAAATATATAACATATTGATTGTAAGCTCTTTATTATTGATTATGACAGCTTGCAAAACAGATCCGCTGGAAGACTATTTTGTGCAAGCAACGGAAAGTCCCGACTATTTTGTCGTGAATATTCCGGCGAGTATCGTCTCATTTGATGAAAACAAATTAGACCCCGAAACACTTAAAGATGTGCATTCCATCAAAAAAATGAATGTGTTGGTTTACAAAAATAATTTTAAGCCGTCCAAAAAGCAATCGGAATTTGAAAAAGCCCATAAAATTATAGATAGTAAGCATTATAAAACTTTAACCAAAATCAACAACAAAGGTTATGAAGTCGTTTTTTCATACCAAGGCAAACCCACCGGTATTGATGAAATTATTTTTCTCGGAAAAGATAAAAATTACAATTTCGTCATCGGGATGCTTAAAGCTGATGATGTAAACGTAAACAGCATTGTAAAAGCCGCAAAACATATCAAAGAAGTAGATAAATCACAAACAGAATCCATTATTGATATTTTAAAACTCAATCAGAAAGAATACTAAATAAAAAATTCTACTTAAAGATAATAGCAATTCAAGATTTTGGATTGTTTTGTTTTTCACTTTTACGTAATCTATCTACAATTTGCCGTAGCTGTGAGTTTTTTATCGTTTAACAGATATCTTGTTTACCCATTTTTGTCATTCCGATAAGGTGTGTTGAAATACGTCTTGATTTGATAAAGATGACTTTTCATTCCCCCAGCTGTTATCTCTGAAATTATTGTTATTTTTTTGTTAAAAAAAACTTACTGAAACACAGTTATCTAAACAAACGATATACTACTTTTTTATTCATTTTCTATGAATTTATTTACTAGCGAAAGTTGAATTAATCAAAAAAACTTTCAGCTAAATCTTACTTCAAATTTTGTCCTAGTTTATAAGCTTTTTCCAAATACTTATTCCGACGCTCAATACTTGTATTTTTCATCGGTGAAAAATTAGTAAATTTTACCGGCTTGATACCACAATATTCCAAAGTCGCTTTTTTCATTGCCTTATGCCCTGGTGCCCCGATTATCCACCTGTAATACCATAAAGGCGAATCCATCGTTACCAAAATACGTGCCGTTTTACCGGTAAGCAATGGTTTACGAATTGGATTATTATCAATAAAATCATAAGCGTATCCTTTGGTAAAAACTCTATCGATAAAACCTTTAAGGATGGCCGGAAAAGTTGCCCACCAATTAGGATAGACAAACACCAAATGATCAGCTTGTAAAATATCCTTTTGAATTTGTTGCAAAATGGGTTCAATCGACTGTCCGTACTTTTTATCTCTGGTCAAATTTAAATCAAAATTCAGATCAGCTAAATTGTACAATTTAAGTTTATCTGTTTTGTTCTTAGCACCCTCATAATACTTTTGCGCCAATGCTAAGGCAAAACTATCTTTATCGGGATGTGCACAAAAGATTAAAATATTTTTTGACATAATCTAAAACAAACTACCTTGATCAGGATTTTTAAATTTACCGAGATGTTTATATGCCAGTTCGGTAGCTTCACGTCCCCTTGGTGTCCGCATCAAAAAACCTTCTTGAATCAGAAACGGTTCGTAAACTTCTTCAATAGTTTCTGCATTTTCGCCTACGGCTGTTGCCAACGTGCTGATACCTACCGGTCCGCCTTTAAATTTATCGATAATAGTAGTTAGTATTTTGTTATCCATTTCATCTAAACCATGTTCATCGACATTGAGGGCTTTTAAGGCATATCTGGCTATTTCAATGGTTATTTTTCCATCACCTTTGATTTGTGCAAAATCTCTCACGCGGCGTAACAACGCATTGGCAATCCGCGGTGTGCCACGACTTCGTCCGGCAATTTCGATAGCAGCTTCCATAGTAATAGGCACTTTGAGAATACCGGCACTACGTTGCACGATATGGGTTAAAAGTTCTTTGGTATAATAATTCAGGCGCGCATTAATCCCAAAACGTGCGCGCATAGGAGCGGTTAATAAACCGGAACGGGTTGTAGCACCAATTAATGTAAATGGTTCAAGATGAATCTGTACCGTACGAGCATTGGGTCCACTCTCAATCATAATATCTATTCGGTAATCTTCCATAGCTGAATACAAATATTCTTCTACCACCGGAGACAACCGGTGTATTTCATCGATAAATAAAACATCACGCTCTTCAAGGTTTGTTAATAAACCTGCCAAATCACCGGGCTTATCCAAAACAGGTCCGGATGTAATTTTGAGATTGACATCTAATTCATTAGCCAAGATATGCGCCA
>WFZY01000391.1 GCA_015489265.1 Flavobacteriaceae bacterium
CGCTTGGCAACCAAATTTTATCTCAACCGGCATTGGCGCTTGTTATACGGGCTAAAAGTGCATGGTATCAATAGAGCCGAAGCTATGGAATTCGGGCTGATGTATCGGATATAAACGAAAGAGGAAAGTTTATAAATGAAATTTATATCCATTTGATTGAATTCAAAATTACATTTTTTATAGCATCAGATTAATCATCTTTTAATGAATTTCATAATTTATACCGCAATTTCAACATCACAATTCTAGGCTGAACTAAAATATCCGTGTCGGAAAGGATAAAATCTGACTGTTGGTAAGATTTTATAATGCGATTGTCAAATAAATTTTGCCCTTGTAATTCCACACCCCAAGGGCTGTTGTCTTTTTGATAAATTAAACTGAAACTCGAAATATGATATACACTGTTTCCAGCTGACAAATCTTGTGTTTGAAAATATTGATATGCTGCTGACAGATTTAAATTTTTATAATCATAAGTGATGTTTACAAAAGGGGATTTTTGTATATAATTATGCTTTTGTCCTTCTGTTGCATAATGATTCATATGAATAGTCAAACCTAAATCAATGTTAGGATATTTTTTAAAATACGTACCTGTTTTAAACTGATAATTTTCGTTCGATGATTGCACCGTATGCCACGTATTCTGAATATCTTGATGATAATGATTGATTCGCCACAAAGGTTTTAAACTGACATAAAACTTTTTAAAACTTTTTTTGATATATAAAGTAGCAGATATTGATCGCACCGGAAACCTAACCGACACAGGACTTTGATAAAAATCAATACCAGCATACATAATTCTGTTCTTGATACTTTCCGGTTTATATTGATATTGTAGCCGCAAATAATAATTAAGATTGTTCACCAAACTAAAATATGAATAGGACAGATTAAAATGATGGGCTTGCTCATAACTTAATTCCGGATTGCCTTTGGTTACACTATTAAATCCGGTTAAATAAAAGAATTTCAAGTATTTAGATACATCAGGAATATTATTTTTTAATTGATATTTAAAATTTATTTTTTGTTTTAACCCGATTTTTTTTCTAACTGAAAATTCAGGTAATAATGCTTGTTTAAACTTAAATTTTTGATAATCGCCTGCAAATTGCCACGAATATCGGTGTGCAAACAAACCGGCTTTCACTACAAAACCGTTAAATCTCAATTTGTATTGCAGCCCGCCAAATAAATCATTGAGATGCAAGCGCAAATCATTATCAAAGCCCGATGAACTTAAATCGTATTTCGAACCATAATCCAAACTTTGATAGCTATGCGTATAAAAATCTTGAAAGAGCAGATGATTCCCGATACTTGTATAAAGATGATGATTGCTATTGATGAGCCAATAATGTTTCAGCTCTACATTCCAAGCTTTGCTATTGGTGCGTTGGTCTTGACCTATTTTATAAATGCTTGCCGGTTGCAAAGCCAATAACTGCGATAAGACCGGTCGATTGGTTTGCCAAAAATCAAAAGGTGTATTATTATCAATTGAGATATTTTGTAAAAAACGCAGCGTATTTTTACGATTTAACTTGCGATACCAAGCCAAATTATTCGTCCAATGAAACACTTTATCTCGTTGATTTTCAAGGATATTTTCCAAGGTTTGTCCGACAACTGATTTTTCTTGACTATCAGAATTCGCATCTTTGATATTTCCTGACAATTCCATATCAAAATAATTAAAAATGCCTGCCTTATATCTGAAATGCAATTTTGCCAAACCGTTTACATCCTTTTGATTTTGTGTGTTTTGCCGATTTTCAATCAAAGTTTGCGCCCCTAAATACCGATTGATATTTATTTGCTTCGTTCCGGTTTGTTGTTTAAGAAAAATGGCATACGTACTAAATTCGATTTTGTTGCCGAAATCCTGTTGCCATTGTAGCGCGCTAAAATTATTTTGTTTTTGTAAAAAATGTTCCACCCCCATCATTTTCATCATCCATTTAAAATTTTGAAAAGATGATTTGAGTTTGCCCAAGTCGGTAATTCCGCCTTCAAATCGCATAAAATCAGAGAAATTCATTGGGGTTTCACCGGTATTATTAAGATTACCGATAAAACTCAAATTGGTTTTCGGGCTGTAATAAAACAAATTGGCTTTACCAATGTAATGGCGGTCATTACCGCCACCGGCTTCTATATCACCAAATACAAAATGTTTTTTTCCCTGTTTGAGCTTGATGTTGATAATCATTTTTTGTTCATCGGTCAAGCCCTTCATAAAACTAACACTGTTATAATCATCAATGGCAACTACTTTGTCGACTGCATCAGCGGGAATATTGTCAACTGCCAATTGGGTGCCGCCCCCAAAAAACGGCTTACCTTCTACCAATACTTTACTAACCTTTTTACCCATTACACTAACACTGCCGTTTTTGTCCACTTCCATACCGGGCAATTTTTTAAGCACATCTTTGAGTTTGCGTTCTTCGCCGGTTATAAACCGGTCAGTTTTGTAGGTTATGGTATCTTGACTGACTTTAACTGGTA
>WFZY01000392.1 GCA_015489265.1 Flavobacteriaceae bacterium
AACATTTAAAATCATTACCACAAATAGATTTTTACACTGCTGATATAACAACAGATTTGTCTTTGCCTTATGTCGATGAAGGGATTGCTGCCGGATTTCCATCACCTGCACAAGATTATATGGATCTGAGCTTGGACCTCAACAAAGAACTAATCAAACATCCGGCGGCTACGTTTTACGGTCGGGTTAAAGGTTTTTCGATGAAAGATGCGGGTATTGAAGACGGGGATATTTTGGTTATTGATCGCTCGTTGGAATACAGGAACAACATGACTGCTGTTTGTTTTATCGATGGAGAATTTACGGTTAAAAAACTGAAGTTGAAAAATGGTAAAGTCTTTTTAATGCCGGCTAATGATGAATTTGACCCGATAGAAATTACTGATGAAAATGAATTCGTAGTATGGGGCATTGTAACTTATGTGATTAAGAAAGTTTGAATGAGTAACAAGTAGCTAGTAACAAGTAACTAGTTTGATTAGAGATAAGGAAAACGGAATAAATTAGTGAAAAGTGAGAAAGTGCTAAATCCTTTTCCTTATTTCCTCAACTTTACAGGGCAAACGCATAATATTTGTATTATTTGATAACTTCCAAAAAATGCGACGCAAATATATGAACGTCTTAAAATCAGTTTTATAGTAGAATCTGCCAACCATGATTTTAAAACCAAAAATGGTGATATTATTTGAGACATTATTAAATTGATATAAATACGATATTTCATGTTTATTTTAATGATAAAAGAGACTATCTATGTATAAGACAGTCTCTCTTATTAACTAACCTAACTCAATTATTATGAAATAAAATGATTATTTGATAAGTAATTTCACGATTTTGACAACATCATTATTCAAAGTCGCTCTCAAAATATACTGCCCTTTGGCAAAACGAACCGGCAAGCTGAATTGTTGTTGCCCGTTTGTCAATTCGTGGGTATTTTGATAGACTTGTTTTCCGGTCAAGTCAAACATTTTGATAGTCAGGTTAGCATTAGGGATGTTATTATTGATGCTTATTTTAACAAAATCAGTAACAGGATTAGGGAACACTTTAACCCCCAAAGCCAAAATTTGTTCTTCCGTTAGAGATAAAGTGGTATCAAAAGTGGCACTTTCTGCCATAACAAACGGTTTATTACCCCCTACGATATACGGAATACCGTCACCATCGGAATCATTACCGGTTTCGCCTGTTTGTTCGGCTTCTGCCAATTGCATTTTATTAACGATATTTTTAAAGAATCGGACATAAATATTAGCAGCTTCAGGATGATTGCCTATAAGATTGGCTTCTCTTAAAGCGCCTGAAAGAATAGCAATATTCCAAGGATTATATGTAGCGGTCGTATTGTTCAATTCTGATAAAAACGCATGATTTGCCGGCACATAAAAATTATTAATCAAAAAGTTGTAGCCATTGTCAGCAGCCGTTAGATAAGCAGCATTATTAGTATGACGGTATGCAATATATAAAGCTCTGGTTAAAGCTGCATTGGCAGCGAGTGTTTCGTTTGATGTGCTGACACCGGTATTAATATCATAGGCATTGTAGAAGCCGCCGTTAGCATTAACGAAATGTTGTAAGATGAAGTTAGCTTGTGCTGTCAAAGCATTGTCTGCTGCGGTTTGTAAAGGCGTGCCCATAAAAACCATAGAAGCTTTTTCTAAGGCAACAATGGTGTAGGCAGCATTTTCAGCCGTAATGGTTGTGCCTTTGGTTAATGTAGTACCATCATAATTGGCAACATCTACAAAAGTGCCTGCCGAACTATCAAAATGCATTGCCATGATATTCATTAAAAGGACTTTGCTGGTGCCTTTCATCAAATCAAAAGGTCCTGGATTGCCGGTAACGCTCATAGGCGCAGGGAAGGGGTCACCGTCAAACACTTCATGATAAGCCATATGTGCAGGGTCGGAAGTATTGTTATAGTTCATCATATCGGTAAAGCCCAAAGTAGCTGTCAAAAACGACACTTGGTCAAACAAATCACTGGATGCATCCGTAACACTTAAACTACCGATGCGGGGTGGTAAGCCGGTTGTAGTTGGGGTTTCCGTAACACTGATTTTATGCGGAAAAAATTTGATGCCGTTAGCAGGATCATAAGTTGCCGGATTGACACCGCCTAAATTTGTGCCGTCATAAGCCAAGTTGGTAATGGTAAACATGGTTTTGTTAATAGCCACAGCCGTTAGCATGGTGCCTATAAAGCCATCTAATCCGTTGCCACCGTAAAATACATTATTATTGGGGTCAAAATTTGGACTATTGGGTAAATCCGGAGAAATAGTTCCGTCAGCATCAATGGTATTATCATTGGCATCGTGAAAAGCACTGAGCATATCTTGTGCCCACAAATATTGTTTAGACATAGATTGTCCCATTGCACTAAGACTCAAGGTTTTATCCATTTGACTGCGGTCCCAACGCAATGTTGCCCAATTGGTTTGAAAATCTGCCGCAGCAGCTTGTGGTAAAGTGTTAACGCCGCTATAAAAATCGGTAAATTGCGGATAACCGTTCATCGGTGGTGTATGATTGGTCAACATGGCAAAATGCATCATCATTTTCTTAAATTCATCATCTTCGTTATAACCATTTGGCGTGCCACCGGTCATAGAGCCGTCAAAACCAGCCGGTTCCATAGCTGCTTTGGCAACCACAACCGGCGACCACATCATGTGTGTGCCCATACCCGAGCGACCGGTTAAAGTTCCTAAGTTATAACGTGAATATTCGTAGTTTTCAATACCCAAAGTGTAAGCCAACGAATCCGGTACATTAAGGACCATCGGGTCTAAATTATCTAAATTGTAACCTAAGGATTCGGCCCAAGGTTCGCCGCTTTCAAACATTTCGTTTGCCATTAACATTTGGGATGTTGTGTCATA
>WFZY01000393.1 GCA_015489265.1 Flavobacteriaceae bacterium
AAAAATTCAATCATGACCAAAAAAGTCTATCACTTAAAAACTTGTGATACCACACGTCGCATTTTAAAAGACGTATCAAAATATTTGGACGGTTTTGAGTTTCAAGAAATTAAAGAACAACCTATTACCGCCAAGCAGCTTGACGAGATGAAAGCATTAGCCGGTTCGTATGAAGCCCTGTTTAGTCGTAGGGCCAAAAAATACCGCGAAATGGGCTTAAAAGACCAAAACTTGTCCGAAGCCGACTATAAATATTATCTTTTGCAAGATTATACCTTTCTTAAAAGACCGGTTTTTATCATCGGGGATGAAATCTTTATCGGTAACAGCAAGAAAAACCTGGCTGCTTTAAAAGAAAAATTGCAAAGTTTATGACCAATAGACAGAAAGGTATCTTGTTTGCCTTTGCGGCAGCATTGATTTATGGCGTCACTTTCACTATTGCCAAAGATGTGATGAAAATCCACATTCCATCTTTTGCCTTTGTATTGATGCGGGTTAGCGGGGCTATGGCAGTTTTTTGGCTATTGTCATTTTTTACTAAAAAAGAAACTATTGCCAAACCGGATTATTTTAAATTTTTTACGGCAGCACTATTCGGTATCGGCATTAATATGATGAGTTTTTTAAAGGGCTTGTCTTACACATCTCCTATTTCCGCATCTGTTTTAATGATAACCGCCCCTATTTTTGTGATGATTTTTTCGTTTTTATTTCTGAAAAATCCCATTAATAAATACAAAGTTACCGGTGTTTTGTTAGGCATGGCAGGCGCCGCTTTTCTGATTTTATACGGCAAAACCGGACATTTAAGCGGTAGCAATCCGAGATTGGGTAATGCCTTGGTGGCGCTCAATGCAGTTTCTTATGCCCTGTATCTGATTTTAGCCAAACCCATCTTAAATAAATACAGTCCGGTTACGTTTGCCAAATGGCTTTACACCTTTGGCTTTTTCTTGATTTTACCGTTTAGTTACCCCGAATTCAGTCAGTTAAACTGGTCAGGAATTCCCTTGGAAATACATTTAAAAATCGGATTTGTGGTGTTTTTTTCCACCGTTTTAACCTATTTGTTTAACTTATATGCGCTCAAATGGCTCAAACCCACTACGATGAGCGTTTTTATCTATTTACAACCACTGATTGCCACAATATTTGCTATCTTTGTCGGTGCAGACCAATTGAGTTGGATCAAAATCATATCGGCAAGTTTGATAATAGCCGGTGTGTATTTGGTGAATTTATCCACTCAAAAAAAATAATGAATATGATATTATCTATGACCGGTTACGGAAAAGCTACGGAACATTTTAACGACAAAAATATCATTGTTGAATTGCGGGCACTCAACAGTAAAAATCTCGATTTGAAAACGCGGATACCTTCCAATTACCGGGAAATGGAAATGCCGATTCGTAAAATTTTATCGCAATTGCTCAAACGCGGTAAAATTGACTTGAACATTCAAATAGAAGATTTGGAAGACCGACCTAAAAACAAAATCAATACGCCGGTTTTAAAACAATATTTAGCTGATTTGAATCAAGTCTATCCGGATGCCGACCAAAGTGTATTGATAGCAGCTGCCCTACGCCTGCCTGACGTGCTCAAACCCGAAGAAGACGAGTTAAGCAATGCCGAACAACAAGCTGTCATAAAGACCATAACGGAAGCCGCCAAATTATTGACCCGCTACCGAAAAGACGAAGGGCAAGCTTTGGAAAATGACTTAAAATTACGCCTAAAAAATATCAGTGAAACTCTGAAAGATATTGAGCAATTGGATAAGGAACGTTTAGACAAAATCAAACAACGGCTGAAAGATGCTTTAAGCCAACTGCAACAAGATGTCGATCAAAACCGGTTTGAACAAGAACTGATTTATTATCTTGAAAAACTGGACATCAACGAAGAAAAAGTGCGCCTGAAAAACCACTTGCAATATTTTGAAAAAGAACTGCAAAAACCGGATGAAATGAAAGGTAAAAAACTGGGGTTTATTTCGCAAGAAATCGGGCGTGAAATCAACACTATCGGTTCCAAAGCCAATGATAGCCAAATCCAGCGCAAAGTAGTGCAAATGAAAGACGAATTGGAAAAAATCAAAGAACAGGTTTTAAATGTTTTGTAACAAAATTGTTGTTAAACCGTTATTTCAACAACAAAAAACCTTATAATTTTTATAATGATATACTTTTTTTATATACTTTTGTCATATAAAAAACCAATTGCTAATGAAAAATATTTCTTTAAAAATAGATGAAAAAGTTTTTTCAGATACCGAAAGAATACTTTCAAAAATAAAAAAATCACGCAACAGGTATATCAATGACGCTATTTCATTTTACAACCGCTATCAAAATAGACGTTTGCTGGAACAAAAACTCAAAGCGGAATCGGAATTGGTTAAAAATGATTCTATGAGAATTTTAAAAGAATTTGAAAATATTGATTATGCCGATGAAACAATTTGAAATTTGGATAGCTGATTTGAATCCGAAAATAGGAACGGAACCCGGAAAAACAAGACCTGTGGTGGTTGTTCAGACAGATTTATTAAACAAAACGCAACATCCTTCCACTATTATCTGTCCGATTACAACCAATATCAAAAAAGACGCTGAAATATTAAGAGTCCATATAAGTAAAGGTATAGCCAATTTACATCAAGACTGTGATATTATGATGGATCAAATCAGAGCTATTGACAACAAAAGACTTATTAAAAAAATCGGAAAATTACCGGAAAATTTGACTACAACAGTTTCTGAAAACCTGAAAATTATTCTTGACATTATTTAAATCAAAAACAATGGGTTTTGAAATTGACAGTCACAACAGTATCAAAAACAACCGCTCTTTACTTCGAGACAGGTTCAAGTTTAAAAGCAGGGAAAACTATTTTATCTCTTTGGAAAAAGCGCAAAAGGATTTTAAAGTTTCTAAAGGTCGTAACCGGCACTATAAAACTTATAAAAAAGCTTACCGAAAATTTTTGTTCCGTTTATTTTTTGTAATTTTAAGCATTTTAATATGGCTTATCATTATCAAAAAACTATTTTAATTATGACACAAGGAACCGTTAATCTGGATATTATCAATTCCGTTGGATATATTACATTTTTTCATCCGTCGAGTAATGCTATGCCCGGCTATTTGCTCAAACAATTAACCGAAACTCTGGAACAAGCCGGCAATGATGACCATATTAAAGTCATTGTTTTGCAAAGTGAAGGACGCACCTTTTGTGCGGGTGCATCATTTGACGAATTAATGGCCTTAGAAAATCTTGACCAAGCCATTGAATTCTTTATGGGATTTGCCCGCGTCATCAACACGATGCGACAATTGCCTAAATTTGTGATTACCAAAGTGCAAGGCAAAGCCGTTGGTGGTGGCGTCGGACTGATCGCCGCTTCGGATTTTAGCATTGCTAGTGAGCAAGCTGCTGTTAAATTGTCGGAATTATCCATCGGCATCGGTCCTTATGTGATTGCCCCGGCGGTTCGTCGCAAAATAGGCACAGCGGCATTTAGCGAACTGTCTATTGACGCCACCACTTGGCATACGGCTTATTGGGCTCGCGAAAAAGGTTTGTATGCCAAAGTTTATGATACCCAAGACGAACTGCAAAAAGAAACCGAAATCTTAGCCGAAAAATTAGC
>WFZY01000394.1 GCA_015489265.1 Flavobacteriaceae bacterium
TTATATCTAGCAGATGGAAGTCAAAGTGGTTTGTTCTCCATAGATAAAGTTACGGGTGCTGCTACACTTATTGGTACTGCCTCTACTGATGAATATACGATTTGTGCTATTTTTGATCCTACAGCTTCAGTTTCTGAAAATCATATAGCCGGACTTAAAGTCTATCCAAATCCTACCAACGGCATGATTGCTATCAATGCCAATGAAAATATTCAAAATATTACAATCGTTAATTTAGCCGGACAAGTGGTTAAAACTTTTGATAACAATGGCTTAAATGCACAATTAAATATCAGTGATTTGGCTGCAGGAAACTATATCCTTAAAATAACTACTGACCAAACAGTCGGTTCTTATCAAATCATTAAGAAATAAGTTTTAAATTAAATCTTATTTTCATAAGAAGCCGCCCTATCGGGTGGCTTCTTCTTTTCTATTAATAAAAACATATGTGACAATATTCTGAAAAAAATCATCGATATAAACTTGCTAATTAAAAAAAAGTTTATAAATTTGCACACTCAAATATAGTTATTTAAAATAATATACAATGAAAAAAGGCATTCACCCCGAAAATTATAGAATGGTTGCATTTAAAGATATGTCAAACGGCGAGATTTATTTGACCCGTTCAACCGCAGAAGCCAAAGATACCATAGAAGTAGAAGGTGTTGAGTATCCATTGGTTAAGGTAGAAATTTCAAGAACTTCACATCCGTTCTATACCGGTAAAATGAAGTTGGTTGATACCGCCGGTCGTATTGATAAATTTAAGAAAAAATATGCTAAGTTTAAAAAATAAACTGATTATTATAACAAAATATCATTTTAAACCTGTCAAAAATATTGACAGGTTTTTTTATAGCCATCAATTTCTTATTGTTATAAAACTAATACCAAAAGGAATTGTATTGTAGTCCAAAAAAAATTGGAATATTTTTTTCTGTATCAAGGCAAAAAACACAGTTCTAGCCGTAGCTATAACGAGTATTATTAACGAAGATACAGGGAAAAAGAAACGATTTATTGGACTAATATATAGTTGTTTTTGGTATAATTTCTCACTTTAACACTTTTTTATTAATTTCGCATTTGTTAAAGGATACATTTATGAACTCAAACAGTACAAAATTAGAATCTAAACCTACGGAAGATCATCAAATACATTATAATCAACCGGAACTTAAAAAACATGAAAAACTGGGCGAACTGGCAGCAACCGCCATTAGTGGTAACGATATCAGTTCATCAGTTTTATATGTATCTGCTTTGGCTATTGCTTTTGCCGGACAATATGCTTGGGTGACGCTTTTGATTGTGGCATTGGTTTTATATTTTTTTAGAAAAATATATGGCGAGGTTGTGGGGGCTTTACCACTTAATGGAGGAGCTTACAACGCTTTGCTTAACACAACCAGTAAACGCATGTCTTCTGTTGCCGCTACTTTGACATTATTATCTTATATGGCTACAGCTGTGATTTCTGCCAATGAAGCGATTCACTATTTATTTCATTTAATAGGAATTAATGACAATAATCAAATCATTTTAGCTACCATTGTTTTATTAGGTTTGTTTGCCGGTCTGGCCATTATGGGAATAAAAGAATCTTCTAAAGTGGCGATAGCCATTTTCCTTTTTCACCTGACCGTTATGACGGCTTTAATACTATCATTAATTGTCTATATTTTGCAACATGGTTTTGATATTTTTATTGAAAACTGGCACCAACCCGTAAAACATGGTAGTATTCTAAAAGCTATATTTTTCGGCTTTGCCGCGTCAATGTTAGGGATTTCCGGTTTTGAGAGTTCGGCAAACTTTGTCGAAGAACAAAAACCCGGAGTTTTTCCCAAGACACTTCGTAATATGTGGATTGTGGTGAGTATTTTAAACCCGTTGATGGCTTTTTTAGCTTTGGCAGCTTTGCATATTGGAGATGTTAATGAAAATACATTACTAATTCAACTGGGAGAAAATTCCGCCGGCGAATGGTTAGCAACATTTATTTCTATTGATGCCTTCTTAGTGTTATCCGGAGCCGTTTTGACCAGTTATATCGGAGTGACCGGTTTGTTGGAACGTTTGACTTTAGACCGGATTATGCCCAATTTCTTCTTAAAAAAGAATAAAAATAATGCATCGTATCGTATTATATTATTTTTCTTTTTACTAAGCGTTTCAGTTTTGGTCATTACTCGTGGTAATGTAACGACACTTGCGGGTGTATATACCATTTCATTCTTGTCGGTAATGTTGTTATTTGTGATTGGTAATGTCTTGCTGAAAGTCAAAAGAAAACATTTGCCGCGTCCCGAACGTGCCCCTTGGTTTGGTATCATACTGGCTTTCACAGCGGTATTAATTGCGCTTATAGGTAACTTGGTTATGGAACCTGAAAATCCGGATGACCCTGCCAACTGGTTAATCTTTACCATGTATTTTATTCCGGTATTGATTTTTGTCATGGTTATGCTCAACCGTACCATGCTTCTTAAACTATTGCTCAATATCTTACAATATATTTTTGAACCCATTCGTAAATTTTTCTTACGCTTGCACAAAGGCATTGACCGGTTGATTGACGAAATTAACAGTCAAGAATTTGTGTTTTTTACCAAAGGTAAAAGTATAGCCAATATGAATAAAGCCATGCTTTATATCCGTGATAATGAACATACCAAAAAAGTAAAAATTGTCAAAGTTTTACCGCCGGGCGAAAAACCTTCGGAAGAGTTGATTAGAAATATTAAAATTTTGGATGAAGAATACCCGGAAATTGATATCGAATTTGTGCCGGTTGAAGGACAATTCGGTCCGAAACTCATCAGAGAATTGTCTGAAAAATGGCATATCCCCATCAACTTTATGTTTATTGGCTCGCCGGATGAAAAATTCCCGTATCGACTGGAAGAACTCGGTGGGGTAAGGTTGATTATGTAATTGTGTTAGTTTAAAAAAATACAACAAACTTAATGACCTTAATGTCTTAATGTTTCAAAAACATTAAATAAATAACCTAAAAAATCACAAATGAAAGGCATCATATTAGCCGGCGGTGCCGGCACCCGTTTACATCCATTGACGATTAGTATATCAAAGCAACTTTTACCGGTTTACGATAAACCGATGATATACTATCCGCTATCGGTATTGATGCTAGCGGGCATTCGGGAAA
>WFZY01000395.1 GCA_015489265.1 Flavobacteriaceae bacterium
TAAAACAGCAGATTTGTTAAAACTTGGTAAAAAAATATACAAAATAAGATGTTATTCCTGTCATGGCAAATTCGCCCAAGGTGGTATCGGACCAAATTTAACTGATAATTATTGGAAATATGTTAACTCAGACCAAAATTTATTGGAACTGGTTCAAAAAGGAAAAAAAGGTACTATGATGATTGCATTTAAAGATTATTTAAAACCGGATGAATTGAATGCTGTGTTGACCTATATTAAGGCCTTACAAAATAAAAAACAACAAAAACCAAAAAAACCTGAAGGTGAAATAAAAAATATTAAACTATCTATTTTTAAATAAATTAATACCTTTGCAAACAAATAAAATTACTATTATGAGATTGAAAAAATATATTTTAATTATTCTCGTCGCTACACTTGGTTTAAACGCACATGCGCAAATCAAAAATATGGATGATTTCATGATTAATACCCAAGAATTGCGCACTTTAACGGAACGAATTGCCAAAAATTACATTATGAAAGGTATTTTGGCAAATAATCCTAAAATAGTTAAACAACTTAAAGCGGATTCCGATAAATTTTCTGAAATTCTTGTTAATTTAACAGATAGCGCCTTAAATGAAGAAATTGAAATCGAATTACAAAAACTTAATTTATCTTGGATGTTAATGGACCGTATTTTACAAAAAAAATATGATGGAAATGCCGCAAACAAAGTCGTTAGATATGCTGATAAAATGAGTAAGGAGATTGAAACAATTGCCGACATGGTTAATAATTCAACCAAACTAAAATCTGTTAAATTATTAAGAGCCAGCTCTAACGGCAGAATGTTATCTCAAAAGCTCTTGCTCTATTATATCGCTGCTAAAGCCAAATTGAGAGATCCTGATATTCCAAAAATATTTGAACAAACCAAAAAAGACTTATACGAAGTCATTAAATTCTTAACTGATCAGTCTGAAAATGACCCGGACCTTAAAGCAGATTCCGGTGTCTTAATGTATGTTGAAATGATTAAAGATAGTTACGATAAAGTTAGAAAAAACATCACTCTTGACAGCAAAGTACATCCTAAAACCGCCAATATGATTGTAAATCAAATGACAGATAATTTTGAATTATTAACTGAAATACTGTACGAGAAATTTAATTAAACAAATAAAATTTTTCTTTGAAAAAAGTCCTACAAGTAAGTAGGACTTTTTTTATTAAAAAAATAATGTAATTTTGCAACAAACCAAATAACAATATACTATGTATAAATCTAAAATTATAGGACTGGGCAAATATGTCCCGGAGAATGTTGTAACCAATGATGACTTAACCAAATATATGGATACCAATGACGCTTGGATTAGAGAACGTACCGGTATTGAAGAACGAAGATGGGCAGTCCCCGGTGATGGCAATACGGCAGCAACCATGGGAGTTAAAGCAGCTAAAATAGCCTTAGAACGAGCCGGTCTGACGCCCAAAGATATTGATTTTATTGTATTTGCTACCCTTAGCCCCGATTATTATTTTCCCGGTTCGGGTGTACAAGTACAAGATTTATTGGGTTGTGAAACCATTGGCGCCTTAGACATCCGAAACCAGTGTTCCGGTTTCGTTTATGCTTTAACAACAGCAGATCAATTCATCAAAACAGGAATGTATAAAAATATTCTGGTAATCGGTTCCGAATTACAATCAACAGGACTTGATCTATCTACACGTGGTCGTGGCGTGGGAGTTATTTTTGGTGATGGTGCAGGTGCAGTAATTTTAACCCGTAGCTATGATGAAAGTGGTATTTTATCAAATCATATCCACTCAGAAGGCAAATATGCCAAAGAATTAACCGTACAGGTTCCCGGTGGTCCTAATCCGCCTAATAAATTGGTAGAAGATTGGGATCCTGAAAATCTGACTTACTATCCTTATATGAATGGTAATTTTGTTTTTAAACATGCCGTCACCCGTTTTCCGGAAGCCATTATGGAAGGATTACAAGCCAATAATCTAACTCCGGCAGATATTGATTTATTGATTCCCCATCAAGCCAATTTACGTATCTCGCAATTTGTCCAACGTAAATTGCAAATGAAAGACGAACAAATCATGAATAATATTCAAAAATATGGCAATACAACCGCTGCTTCCATTCCTATTGCGCTGACCGAAGCTTGGGAACAAGGTCGTATCAAACGCGGCGACTTGGTTGTAACGGCTGCCTTTGGTAGTGGTTTTACTTGGGGTAGCAATATTATCAGATTTTAATTATACCTTGAAAAAGACTTATAAAATTTTCAAAATCCGGTAGCACAAAAATCTACCGGATTTTCTTTTTTTGAAAAGCTTAACATCCAATTAAAGCATAGCAATCTATTTTTTAGTAATTTTGTTTCAAAATTTTTTCATTATGTCAAAATACCTTTCATTCCTACTCATTTTATTAGTTTTTTTATCCGGTTGCGAAAACAATCGTAAAGAAAGAAAACCCGAAAAAACAACCGAAACCAAAATTGATTTAAAAAAACAAGCCAAAAATCAACATCAAAAAGAGATGCTAGCCAAAATCAACCAATATGCCAAAGTCAAATTAACGACGGATACCGGCAAACTAACCGATAACGAAAAGAAAGTTATCATACATTTAATCAAAGCGGCAGATTATATGAATCCCGCCTTTTGGGAACAAACCTATGGAGACAAACAAAGCTTAATGCAACAAATTAAAGATTCACTAACCCGTGTTTACGCTGAAATCAATTATGGTCCTTGGGACAGATTAGATGACAACAAAGCTTTTGTCGATGGCGTCGGACCCAAACCTGCCGGTGCCAATTTTTACCCCAAAGACATGACCAAAGCGGAATTTGAAAAAGCTGATTTGCCTGACAAAACCAGCCAATACACCATTTTGAGACGCAATAAAGAAGGAAAACTTTACACCATTCCTTATCATCAAGCTTATAAAAAATATTTAAAACCCGCTAGTGAAGAACTACTCAAAGCCGCACAATATGCCGATAATAAAATGTTTAAACAATATCTGAAATTAAGAGCCAATGCCTTATTAGACGATAATTTCCGACCTAGTGATATGCAATGGATGGATATGAAAGATAATCATATCGATGTCGTTATCGGACCTATTGAAAACTATGAAGATCAACTTTACAACTATAAAACCTCTTATGAAGGTGTCGTATTGGTTAAAGATATGGATTGGAGTAAAAAGTTGGCACATTTCATCCAATTTTTGCCCGAATTACAAAAAAATCTGCCGGTGCCGGCGCAATACAAACAAGAAAAACCCGGTACCCGTTCCGACCTTAATGCTTACGATGTTGTTTATTATTCCGGGGCTTCCAATACCGGTGGTAAAACCATTGCTATCAATTTGCCCAACGACGAAGTGGTACAACTCAAAAAAGGCACCCGCCGTTTGCAACTCAAAAACGTCATGAAAGCCAAATTTGACCAAATTTTAGTGCCTATTGCCGATATGCTTATCACACCCGAACAACGTAAACATATCAAATTTGATGCGTTTTTTGCCAATACCATGTTTCATGAAGTGGCTCACGGTTTAGGTATCAAAAACACCATTAACGGCAAAGGTATGGCACGCACCGCCCTTAAAGAACATTATTCGGCTATCGAAGAAGGCAAAGCCGATATTTTGGGATTGTATATGGTTGACCAATTGCACAAAAAAGGAGAATTAAATGGTGATATGAAAGATTATATGACCACTTTTATGGCGAGTATTTTCCGCAGTATCCGCTTTGGTGCTGCCGATGCTCACGGCGTTGCCAATATGATTCGCTTTAACTATTTTAAAGACAAGGGGGCTTTTACCAGAAATGCCGACGGTACCTACAAAGTCAATTATGATAAAATGTATGATGCTATGAAATCTTTGTCAGCCCTATTGCTAAAATTGCAAGGCGATGGCGATTATAAAGGAGTTGCCAAATTAATCAAAGAAAAAGGTGTGGTACCTGAACAATTGAAACAAGATTTGCAAAAACTCAATGAAGCACACATTCCCGTAGATATTATTTTTGACCAAGGAATTAAGACTTTGGGGTTAATTGAAAATTGAGAATTGAGAATATGCTTTGATACATTCCGCCCGACTTTCGTCGAAACGGAACACTCAGCGACCTTTCCTCAATTCCTCAATTTATAAGACGAGTATAAAGTATGAAATGTAAAACATATATAAAACACGTAAACATTCTATAAACCGTAATAAATCATCATTTCCTCAAATAAAACATAAATGAAATCAATATTCGTCAAAGAACTCAAACAATTTTTCAGCTCACCCATCGGCTATTTGTCTATGGGCTTGTTCTTTGTATTCAATGCCTTATTTTTGTGGTTTATTGAAGGCA
>WFZY01000396.1 GCA_015489265.1 Flavobacteriaceae bacterium
ATCAAAATACTTATCGTACTCTTTCAAATGATAAAAGGAACGGAGCCCGGCAAAGCCCCCGCCCATGATAATAATTTTTTTCTTTTTCATGGCTTTAATGTTTTAAATTATAGTGCAAATATACAACTTTTATCGTTTATCGCAAATTAACGATAAATGAATTCAAAAAAATCTTTTAGCTTTTTCATACCCTACAGAATAGAAATAGCTTATATAACCAAAAAAATAATTTAAAAAGTGATTAAAATCAATATTTTATCTGTTTATTTAATTAGTTTCGTTCAAAAATTGACCAAAATGAAACGATTTTATTTCATCTTTTTATTTTTATGGACCGGTATTATTGGGGCACAATCAAGTCACTATTCAACAAAAGATAATCTAAGTATTGGTGCAGATTTGATGAGCCGGTATATTTTTAGGGGTATGGACATTGGTGCTTCGCCAAGTATTCAACCGAATTTAACCTATACAACCGGCAAATTTAACATAGGTTTATGGGGGGCTTATACTTTGAATAAATTTACCACACAAGAAGCTGATATTTTTATTACTTATAATGTAAATAATCAGGTCAGTTTGACCCTTACCGATTATTTTTTCCCATCAGAAACCGACTCTTATAACTATTTTGACTACAAAAATGACACGACCGGCCACCTTTTTGAAGGTAATTTGACCTATACGGGACAAGACAAATTTCCAATACAATGTTTGATTGCCGTTAATTTTTACGGTTCGGATGCCATCAGACTTAATAGTGATGGAAGTAAAAAAAGTATCCAGTATTCTACCTATGCAGAAATACGTTATCCTTTTAAATATATTGATGCCTTCATCGGTGCTAATTTAACCAAAGCCAATACCGATTTAGGCGAAACCGGATTTTATGGCAATGACATAGGCATTATAAACTTAGGATTAACTGCTCATAAAGAAGTTAAGGTATCCTCAACTTATAGTTTGCCTATGAGTTTATCATTTATAACCAACCCTCAAAGCGGAAAAGTATTTCTGGTTTTTGGGCTTTCACTATAATTATTAACCAAAAATAACACAACTATGTTTGATACAGGTACAACTACTTTCATGATACTTTCTACAAGTCTCGTGATGTTAATGACACCCGGATTGGCTTTCTTTTATGGTGGTCTTGCCGGAAAAAGAAATATTTTAGGCATAATGATGCAATCTTTTGTGTCATTAGGCATTACGACTGTCCTATGGATAGCAATCGGTTATTCACTTTGCTTTAGCGGTGGCGACGGTAGCATTATTGGTAATCTACATGAAGCTTTTCTTAACGGTATTCCCTTCAGTAAAGCTTATAGCGGTGCCGGCGGACAATATCCGGAATACATTTTTATTGCATACCAAATGATGTTTGCTATCATTACACCGGCTTTGATTACTGGTGCTTTTGTAAATCGCGTAACCTTTAAAGCTTACCTAATCTTTTTAATAGCTTGGCAATTATTGGTTTATTATCCATTTGTACATATGATTTGGGGTGGTGGCTTATTAGCCCATTGGGGCGTTCTGGATTTTGCCGGTGGTATTGTCGTGCATGCGACAGCCGGTTTTGCCGCTTTGGCATCTGTTTTCTACGTCGGTAAACGTATGGATACACAATCCCCACCTAATAGTATTCCGTTAGTCGCTATTGGAACCGGCTTATTATGGTTCGGTTGGTATGGTTTTAATGCCGGAAGTGAATTAAAAGTGGATGATGTTACTACCTTGGCTTTCTTAAATACCGATGTTGCTGCGTCTTTTGCAGCCGTTACCTGGTTATTTATAGAATGGTATAGGGAAGGAAAACCTAAATATGTCGGTCTGTTGACCGGTGCTGTTGCCGGATTGGCAACCATTACACCTGCTGCCGGTTTTGTTCCTTTGTGGGCAGCTATACTTATCGGTATCTCAGCCGGTGCGTTTACTTACTTAGCCGTTCAGCTCAAAAATCGTTGGGGTTGGGACGATGCACTAGATGTTTGGGGCGTT
This sequence comes from Flavobacteriaceae bacterium, assembly GCA_015489265.1. Lineage (GTDB taxonomy): Bacteria > Bacteroidota > Bacteroidia > Flavobacteriales > Flavobacteriaceae > WGBX01. Next base: position 2,005 of record WFZY01000396.1, read on the forward strand.
CACGGTATGGGTGGCTTGTTAGGTACCATTCTATTAGGCGTTTTTGCTTCAAAAGCTATTAACGGACAAGCCGGATTGGTAGAAGGTAATGCAGGATTCTTTATGAAAGAAACTGTTTCCGTACTCGGCGCAGCTGCCTATGCTTTTATTTTTACTTACGGTATGCTTTACCTAATCAATTATATCACGCCGGTTAGAGTTAATGAAGATGAAGAAAAGGTAGGACTTGATGCTGCCATCCATGGTGAAAAAGCTTATGACGAAGGGGCTTTATAAATCTTAGATTATCAATTATTAAAGAAAACGACCTGATTTTCAGGTCGTTTTTTGTTTGATATTACGGCTTCAAACTTATCTTTATACCGCTTACTCATTCAATATAGTCCAATAAATTGTACTATACCGCTTGCATATTCAATATTGTTCAATTTGTTGAACAATTTTCATATTGCATCGGTATAATACTTTGTTTTGATA
>WFZY01000397.1 GCA_015489265.1 Flavobacteriaceae bacterium
CTTTCGTCTATTAAACAACAGGTTTCATTTGATAAACAACAGGTTTCATTCGATAAATGGTAAATTTGGTTGATTGCAAAAAAATAACTTATCACTATTAGATATGATTTTAGAATTTATCGTGTCTAATTCTAAATTTTAGCCATACATAATCATAAAACAAATATACTGCGTTTGCTATGACAATATTATTTACTTTAATGAATAAATTTCTAAAAAAACGTATTTTTGCCTTAACATTTTTTTTATGGCAAAAAAACAAACACATATTAATATCTACGGCGCCCGTGAGCACAATTTGAAAGATTTGACCTTACAAATTCCGCATAAACAACTCACGGTTATAACCGGATTGAGTGGCAGCGGTAAATCGTCCTTGGCTTTTGATACCATTTATGCCGAAGGGCAGCGCCGTTTTATTGAAACTTTTTCAGCTTATGCACGTCAATTTCTCGGCGGCTTGAACCGGCCTGATGTGGATAAAATAGATGGCTTATCGCCGGTCATCGCCATTGAACAAAAAACGACTAATAAAAATCCGCGCAGTACGGTTGGTACCGTTACTGAGATTTATGATTTTTTGCGATTGCTGTATGCCAAAATAGGAGAAGCTTATTCTTATGAAACCGGTGAAAAAATGGTCAGTTATACTGAAAAGGAAATTTTTGACCTGATTTATACATTGCATTATAATAAGGAAATTTTTATTTTGGCGCCGGTAGTTAAATCCCGAAAAGGGCATTATAAAGAATTGTTTAAGAAAATCGCCCAAATGGGCTTTCTTCGTGTCCGTATTGATGGTGAAATCAAAGAAATAGAACGCCATATGCAGTTGGAACGCTATCAAACCCATGATATTGATATCGTTATAGACCGCCTAAAAGTTACGGACACCAATCGAAAACGGCTTAAACAAAGTATCGAAACGGCTTTGTATCACGGCAAAGGCACATTGATTATTTTAGATAAAGCAGAACATAAAACCCAATATTTCAGTAAAAACCTGATGTGCCCGACCAGTGGCATTTCATATCCCGAACCGGAACCCAATACTTTTTCATTTAATTCGCCCAAAGGCGCTTGTGAGTATTGCAAGGGACTCGGCAGCGTAAATGAAGTGGACTTGCAAAAAGTGATTCCCGATGACCAGCTTTCTATCAAAAAAGGCGGTATCGCACCCTTAGGGAGCTATAAGAAATCTTGGATGTTCAGCCAATTGGAAACTATTGCCAAACGCTTTGATTTCAGTTTGGATACACCCATTAAAAAAATCCCTAAAAAAGCCATGCAAGTTATTTTGTATGGGGCAGATGAACATTTTGAAGTTTTTTCTAAAACGCTGGGGATTACCCAATCTTATCATTTGAAATTTGAAGGAATTATCAACTTTATCCAACACCAATATGAAGCCAACGACAGCCGAAAAATCAAACGTTGGGCAAAAAGTTTTATGACCGAAAAAACATGTCCGGTTTGCCATGGGCATCGCTTAAAAAAAGTATCACAGCATTTTAAAATCAATGGCAAATCCATCGTCGATTTAGCCCAAATGGACATCAGTGAACTGGCAGAATGGTTTGCGGATATTGAAACCCATTTAACTGACAAACAACGTGTTATTGGCGATGAAATTATCAAAGAAATCAAAAATCGTATCGGGTTTATCACGGCAGTTGGATTGAATTATTTGAATTTGTTTCGACCTGCTAAATCCTTATCGGGCGGTGAATCGCAGCGAATCAGGTTGGCATCGCAAATAGGAGCACAACTGGTCAATGTGTTATATATTTTAGATGAACCCAGTATCGGTTTACACCAACGGGATAACCAACGTTTGATTGAATCGTTAAAACGCCTGCGTAATTTAGGAAATACCGTTATCGTTGTAGAACACGACCAAGATATGATGGAACAAGCCGACCACATCATCGATATGGGACCTTATGCCGGCAAACATGGCGGTGAAATTGTAGCGCAAGGTGATTTGGAAACCATCAAACAATCCGGTTCATTAACAGCTGCTTATCTGACCGGTAAAAAAAACATTCCTATCCCCAAAAAACGTCGTAAAGGTACCGGAAAACACATTATTTTGAAAGGCGCTACCGGCAATAACCTTAAAAATGTGACCGTAAAAATTCCTTTGGGTAAACTCATCTGCGTGACCGGTGTGTCGGGTAGTGGCAAATCGACTTTAATTAACGAGACACTCTACCCTATTTTAAACAAAGAAATTTATCGTGGCGTAAAAGAGCCATTGCCTTATAAAAGTATTTCGGGCACAAAATACATCGATAAAATTATCGATATTGACCAAAGCCCTATAGGGCGTAGCAGTCGAAGCAATCCGGCAACATATACCGGGGTTTTTCAAGAAATCAGGAATTTGTTTGCCCAAACCCCCGAAGCACAAATACGCGGCTATAAACCCGGACGGTTTTCATTCAATGTGAAAGACGGGCGTTGTCCGGTCTGTGAAGGTGCCGGCATTCGGACTATCGAAATGAATTTGCTACCGGATGTACAAGTTACTTGCGAGACCTGTCAAGGAAAACGTTTTAACCGCGAGACTTTGGAAGTCCGTTATAAAGGCAAATCCATTGCCGATGTTTTGGAAATGACGATTAATGAAGCGGTTGCGTTCTTTGAAGCCATACCCAAAATACATCGAAAACTTAAAACCTTGCAAGATGTCGGCTTGGGTTATTTGACTTTGGGACAGCCCGCGCCTACCCTATCCGGCGGCGAAGCCCAACGTGTAAAACTGGCTACCGAATTATCAAAAAAAGATACCGGAAATACGCTCTATATCCTTGATGAACCGACGACAGGTTTGCATTTCGAGGATATTCGTATTCTAATGGAAGTTTTAAATAAATTAGTTGATAAAGGCAATACGGTTCTCATCATTGAACACAATACGGATGTGATTAAACTAGCGGATCATATCATTGATTTAGGACCGGAAGGCGGACAAAAAGGTGGTGAAATTATATTTGAAGGGACACCCGAACAAATAGTAAAAAGCAAACAATCTTATACGGGAAAGTTTCTTTGAGAAAACGATGATTTATTTCAGTTTCAAAGAATATTTTGTTCATTGAATGATTGTTTATTGCTACAAACCATAGTACTACTTTTAATTTGAGGAAAAGAGAATTTGTTGTGCTTCATAGTTTACTTGATTAGTTGAGGAATACTTTGTACTTCAAACTATATTTCTGATTCTAATTTGAGGAATTGAGGATTTTCTGTGCTTCGTAACTTATTTTATCCTTTGATGATTGTTATTATTTCTGATATAATTTCTGCTTACAATTTGAGGAAACGAGGAACTGAAAACATAGGTCATTGCGTGTACCGATGACCGGTGACTTCGGTACACTGTTCGCTACTCTCACAGCACTCAGCCACCTTTGATTCTGCTTTAATTGTTTTTTTTATTCAGCTACTAATCTTTTAATTTCTTGTTTCTAATAAAAATCCGTTTGTTATATTTTTCGGGGTATTTGGGCGTGATATTTTTATAAAAATTTTCAATTTCCTGCATATCTTTTTCAAAATCATCACTCGGATAAATCATTTTGCCAACGCCGGCTTCCTTTTTGGCATAATCCAAATAAGATAATAAAATGGGCAATCCGGCTTCTTTGGCAATATGATAGAATCCCAATTTCCATTTAGGTGCTGCACTACGTGTACCTTCTGCAGGCACCAATAATAACAATTCTTTTTCGCGATTGAGCATCTCAACCGAGTGTTTAATTAAATTGTTATTTTTCTTGCGATTGACCCAAATAGCCCCAACCCATTTAAGCAGCCAATTGATTATGGGTATCTTCTTAAAATCATCTTTTATAAAAAAACGCGGTCTATATCCACCCAACCATAAACCGGGTAAGGCATGTATCAAGTCCCAATTGGACGTATGCGGCGCCGCAATCATTACGGCTTTTTTTATGCGAAAATCTTCCGGAACTTTGACATGCCAGCCGGTGATAAAATTGACAAGTTTGGCTAGTGTTTTTTTCATTTATATGACTGTTTGTTTGTAGAGCAAAGATATGATTTTTGAGGAAATGATGATTTTTTGTACTTCATTGTTTATTTTATACATATTCAGTTTGCTTTTTATTTCAAACTGTATTCCTTCATTTAATTTGATGAAATGAGGAAGTGAGGATATAGGTCACTGAGTGAACCCGATGCCAATCGGGATTGCACCGAAGCAGTACCTAAAAGTTCACTATATTCTTTTATATTTACTTAATCTTTCATGCTTTGATATCGGGGCTTCGATACATTCCCCCGACAAAAGTAGGGGGAACACTCAGCCACCTTTGTTTCTACTTCAATTTATCCCTCATCCAATCCATACTTCGCACTTTCCACTTTTAACTTTCAACTTTTAACTAATAAAATAATCATCTTTAAACCCAATCAAATAGAGTTTTTTTTGCGCCCGCGTAAACGCCGTGTATAGCCAACGTAATTGTTCGGGCTCGGTTAAATCCAACTGATAGGGCTGCTCTACAAAAACATTTTGCCATTGTCCGCCTTGAGATTTATGCGCCGTTAAAGCATAAGAAAATTTGACCTGCAAAGCATTGAAATATTTATTTTCTTTCACTTTTTTATACCGTGCCCATTTGGTTTTCAGATGGGCATAATCTTCATTGACAGCTTGATACAATTTATTGGATTGCTCATAATTCAGTGAAGGGGTGTCCATATATAAAGTATCGAGCATAATAACCGTTTCAAAAGGTTTTTCATCGGGATAATCAACTAGTCGTAGTTTGACTTCGGCAAAACGAAAACCATATAAGTCGATAAATTTGAAAATTTCCAATACTTCAACTATATCACCGTTGGCAATGAATCCGGCTTGTGAACTTTTGTCCAGCCAAAAATAATTATTCTTCACCACCATCAAATAATCACCGGCATCAAGCTCGTTTTCTTTAAGTAAAATTTTATTGCGAATTTGCTGATTGTATAGATTGGCACGCTTGTTTGAACGAACAATAATGGCAGTTTCTTCAAAATTTTGTCCGGCATATGCCGTTTCAATGGCATCTTGAATATCGTAGCCATTATCCAACTTGATAAAATCGTTAAAACCGGTCGCATTGAATTTAATGTCACCTATTTGCCGGCTTTGCAATTCCTGACGAATTTTAGTTGCGTTGAATAAAATCCCAGATTCTAAACTTTGGCGCACCACTTCGTTCAGTTCAAATTCAACAACCGGCAGATTAAAATTTTGTTCCAAATAATGTTTGTCCAATGCCGGACTGACCGACAGCCCCACTGGTGGCAACTGCGCCGTATCGCCCACTAAAATTAATTTATTACCGGGTTGACTATAGACAAAAGTCACCAAATCAGACAATACAGACCGGCTGTCAAAGATACTATCGGACAAGTTTTCACCACTAATCATAGACGCTTCATCAACGATAAAAATAGTGCGTCTCTGCTTATTTTGCCGTAGTGTAAACTTAACTTTTCCAAATGAATCGGTTTGCGGATAATACAAATGTTTATGTATGGTAAAAGCTTGTTTTTGCGCATATGAGCTAATAACTTTGGCTGCACGTCCGGTAGGTGCCAACAAGGTAAATTTTAATTTGACCTGCCATAAATTATTCACCAATGTACTGATAACTGAGGTTTTTCCGGTTCCGGCATACCCTTTTAAAAGAAAAATTCCGGGTGTTTCATCTAAAATGAATTGCGATAAACCATTCATCAACTGTTGCTGTGAATGTGTAACTTGATAAGGAAATTTTTCAGATAACAATCTGCTAAACCGGCTGCTTATGCTCATTGTAATTCAATTTTTATGCAAATGTAGTTAGAAATCAGGATTATTTCATTTTAGATTTCAGATTTGTATAAATAGGGGGAATTAAGGAAATGAAAATTGGGCTATGAAGAAGTAAGCTTATCAAAAAAATATTTTTTCTAAAAAAAACTAAGCTTTATAAAAATAAAAAAAAATAATGTATATTTGCCTTAATAAAAAAATTGAATCATATGTTGTTATTTATAATCATTGTTATTGTCATTGTTGCTTTAACTTATCTGCTATCGTATTTAGTGGTGAAATATGTACCTTTACAATACAAACGAATTGTCAATTTAATATTACTTTTGATTGCCTTGTTTTTAGGATACAAAATTTATAATTCCGTTTACGATCCGGTAAAGTTTAACCAAGAAAAGGTTAAAAGGTATCAAAAGGTTGTCGATCGGCTTAAAGATATCAGAGAGTCAGAATTGGCACATCGTGAAGTTACCGGTGACTATACCGGTTCATTTGACAGTTTGGTAAAATTTATCGATACGGCTAAATTTGTCATCACGCAACAAAGAGATTCCAGTTATAAATATTTTGACAAAGCGCTTGGCATTGACAAAACCAAAGATACCGTTCTTATTGACACATTGGGTTTTGCATCGGTTAAAGATTCTTTATTTAAAAATGACAACCGCTACAAAGACATGATGTGGGTACCGATTCCCGGACGTGAAAAACAAGTCAAATTTGAACTTCAACACGGTTATCTCAAACGTAGTAACGTTAAAATTCCGGTCTTTATGGCACGGGTTGATAAAGCGGAAGTTCTATACGACCAAGATAAAGATTTAGTCAAACAAGAAAAGAATATTAAAAGTACTAAAGAGATTAACGGACCTTACATTCAAGTCGGTTCCTTGGATGAAGTTAATGATTCCGGTAACTGGCCTAAATTATATGACATAGGTGACGAAGAAAAGTAATCATATTAACCAAAATACCAAAGAATTGTCCATACTTGTTAGCATGTATGGACTTTCTTTTATGATACGAAATGCGCATCAAAAAAAGTTTTTTGAATATGCTTTTACTTTTGCAAATCCGGCAATCTTACAGCAAAAAGCTAAAGAAATTTTGGCTGAACGACCGGTATTGCAAGAAGATTTTGAGCAAATAAACCTTATTTATCACAACCGGCTTAACGCGCTTGTACCGGCAGATTTTTTTGAACCGGAATTAGCAAAAGATTTGCTGTCGCAACAAGTTCGCATACAAGAAAATGATTTTGTAAACTATAATTTTATTGAATCATTACAAGCATATAATTTGTATGTGCCCTATCATTATGTTGAAGAACCATTTTTAAAAAAGAATTTTAAAAGTTTGATGGTAAAGCATAGTGCTACAGAATTTTTTGAAAGCATATCAGTCATAAAAAGCCAAACGCAAGATTTACCGGTTTTTGAAGTATTTCTCAATATTTTTCCCGGTGATTTTCAAATTGCGGTCTATCAAAATGAAAAATTGCAAGCTTATAACCATTTTGAATATGCAAATACCGACGAATTTTTGTATTATTTGTTTTTTATGATAGAAACTTTGGAAGTCAAACCGCATCAAAGTCGGTTGTACATTTTAGGGACAGATGGACAAAACGAAATTTTAGAGCAAATTCGCTTATTTAACCATAATATCAAAGTTATAACGGGTTTGAATCCCAGCCAAATTTATAATCATTTTTAAATATGCACATCCGCATTATTTCCGGCAAATACAAAAGTAGACGCATTACGGCACCCAAAAATTTACCCATCCGTCCAACGACCGACCGTGCCAAAGAAGCGCTGTTTAACATTTTAAACAATCTGTTTGATATTCGCGATTTAAAAGTTTTGGATTTGTTTACCGGAAGCGGTAGCATTGCTTACGAGTTCGGTTCACGCGGTTGCAAGGATATTCAAGCGGTTGACCGGAATTTTTCCGTTGTCAAATTTGTATCAAAAACCGCCAAAAGTTTCGATTTTCCCATTAAAGTTATCAAAAAAGACAGCATCAAATTTTTAGAAAAAACCACAGACACCTATGATCTTATTTTTGCCGACCCACCGTATGATCTAGACCCTGAAATTCAAAAAAAAATGATTGATACGGTTTTCAAACGCCAACTTTTAAACACGGGCGGCTACTTTATTTTGGAACACCACGACCGTATTGGTTTTGACCAACATCCACACTTTGATTTTGCTAAAAAATACGGGAAGACCGTGTTTAGTTTTTTTAAGTAAAAGAATGAAATATTAATTTCCACATTTGTTTCAGATTTCAGTTTCTCTATTCGATAGCAAATATCTAATTAAACTACAAACATTACCAACTACAAACTCGTAGATTTGTAAACGCTCAAAGGCAATTATTGTAATCAATGGATTTTGTTTAATCACTTAAATTAACATAGAGCCATTTTGTTTACTGTTTCAAACCATAATTCTGATTTTAACTTGAGAAATCCAGCATATATGTTCGTTATCATGTACACTCAGACTTTCTATATACAAAGCCTCAATACCCTAATTTCCAAAGGTATATTTAATAGTCAAACCGCCTCTTATATTGGTAAATGGATATGACGTAGAAATCGCATATTCAGAATACGAATGATTATAAAACAATATAGCCGAAAGCGCTTTAGTTAAAGCATAATCGGCGGTAAATTTCAAATTATACATGGTTTGTCCGGCAGTAATTTGGTTGTTATTATCTGACAAACTTCGTAAAATGGTAATATTATTACGTACAGAAGCATTGATTTTTAAGATTAAATCACTATTAAATTCAATGCGTCTACCTGCCAATCTAATAGGTAAGGAAATATCTTTTAACCGGTAACCCAGTCCGACCGTATATTCCTTACCGGCAACTTCCGATAAGGTATAATTGTTGAGATTTAGTGACATAGTCCGGTCTTGTTTTAACGAAAAATCCAGTTTCAACGAATTTTGCAATTCCATATTAACCTTAATCAACGGATTAAACGCTTCGGTCAAAGTAATGTTATCCATAACATAGTTTGAATAAAAATTACCGGCAGCATCTCTCGCATTCGGATCTTGATAAGTTTGTAGATTATTACTAAATTGATTAATCGTATAATCCGATTGATAACTATGTTCCAAACTTAAATTTTTAAAGATTTTTTTAAGCCATTTAACTTTGTTTAA
>WFZY01000398.1 GCA_015489265.1 Flavobacteriaceae bacterium
GGGGTAGTTCTGTTTCCTTCCGGATTGGGAATAACAACCGTATCATTACCTTCTCTTACGGTAACTACGGAGTTGGTTGTTCCTAAATCTATACCTATAATTTTATGTCCTTTGTCACTCATAGTTAATTCTTTTTTTTGTTAATATTTTAGTTTAATTTTTTGTTCATTTTTGATTTGTCAATGATTATGCCAATATTAAAAAGCCGGATTTAATACCACAAATTGGCATATTTATTTGTATTTTTGATGAAATAATACAAATTATATGACACAATGTCATAATTTGTTTGTCAGTTTGATTCATTTTATACATTATCATGATTTTATTAGCAGTTCTCATACCTTGGTTGTCATTCTTTTTGAGAGGAAAATTTTTACGCGGTTTGTTATGTTTAATTTTGCAAATAACTTTAATAGGTTGGTTGCCGGCTGCTATTTGGGCGGTAGCTTCTTTGTTAGATGAACGCAATAGAAGGCGTTGTTAATGCACAATATTATTAAATTAAATCAAATCAAATGAAATACCAAGAAATAGAAACCCCGCAAGCATTAATCGATGTGTTACAAAACCAATCCAATATTGCCTATAAAGCATTCCAAAATCTGGATTTTACACAATTAAACGGCTTATTATTGGACAAAACTTTTGAACACTGTTTGTTTTTAGGTTGTCAATTGCCCGAAAATTTTAACCGGTTCATCAAAGAGAGTTTTATTTTTCCACAATTAGATATGCCGTATAATTGTTATATCAACCGGCTTTATACCAAAGCCGATTTGTATGATGCTTATGTGCTTGGACAGCCCGATTCTTACTACAATACTTATGATCAAAAAGTTTACAGGCATTTCTTAAAAACCGGTAAATATGCCAAAGACATTAAAGAAACATTAGCCAGACGCCTACATGATCATTCGATTACTGATGCGTTAGATGATTTTTTGGCAAATTATGACGAGAATCGTATTGTCGCATTTATGGGTGGACATGGTTTATCTAGAAATGATAAGAGTTACAAACAGATTGCTTTTATCAGTAAGCGATTGACTGAAGCCGGTTTTTTGATGACATCCGGTGGCGGTCCCGGTGCTATGGAAGCTACGCATTTGGGGGCTTGGCTTGCCGGAAAAAATGATGAAGCACTGGAAAAAAGCATTAAAATATTGTCACAAGCACCGACCTTTAAACATCCGCTTTGGTTGGACACGGCTTTTGAAATATTAGCCCAATATCCTACGAGCAATTATAAAAGTTTGGGCATACCGACATGGTTATACGGTCATGAGCCACCAACGCCTTTTGCATCGCATATTGCCAAATATTTTGCCAATAGCGTTCGCGAAGATGGTTTGCTGACCATAGCCAAAGCCGGAATTATTTTTGCCCCCGGAAGTGCCGGTACCATTCAAGAAATTTTTCAAGAAGCCACACAAAACCATTATTTGAGTTTTGATTATGCCAGTCCAATGATTTTTATGAACAAATATTATTGGACCAAAGAAAAACCCGTATATACATGCTTACAACAAATGGTGCATGAAGGTAAATATCAAAATTTGTTACTTGCCATTTATGATGATACGGAAAGCATTATTGATGAAATTAAGCGGTTTTCATTAACGGTTATACCATAAGGAATTGTATTTTAGTCCATAATAAATTGGAATATTTTTTATTCTGTATCAAGGCAAAAAACACAGTTATAGCCGTAGTAATACTAAACCGCAATCTTGACAACGGTTTAGTATAACGAGTATTTTTAACGAAGATACAGGTAAAAAGAAACGATTTATGGGACTAATATATAGTTGTTTTGGTATTAATTAATATCCGGCCAATTCAATTCCATTAATATTTTTGTACATGGTAACGGCTTGCCGGTCAGTCATATTGCTGATAAACATGGTAACATTCAGTATTTTTTCATAATCACTCTCACCATACCGGTATGATTCGGGAATCAATTTGTGTAATTGTTTAAACTTTTTAGGTTGCATGACAGCACCAACGAAATTATGCAATAGATTAGGCAAAACTTTCATGCCGGATGCTTCAATGCGTAACACCGTATCGGATTGATAAATATGAGCGATACTTTTTTGAATGATTTCATCCAACGTATTTTGTAAATTTTCGGGAAGTAAATCTAATAAAGGTGTGTCCAATTCGCCGGTTACAAATGCTTTCTCACGCATAACAAAGCATTTTGCAGCTTCTTTAACCAAACGGTTGATAGCTAAACTTCGTAAATAATTTACCTTTTCATGTGGACTATATATATTATGGTATCGGTTGGTTTTGTCGTGGTTCCAATCAATTAAATCGGAAAAGTGTTTTTCAATGTCTTTAAAATCAATTAATCCGATATTAAACCCATCTTCAAAATCAATGATATGATAACAAATATCATCGGCTGCTTCAACCAAAAAAGTCAAAGGAAAACGTTTCCATGCACGCCCGTCTTGTTTACTTTGATCTATTAAATCTAATGTTTGTGCTATTTCATTTTCAAACATCTCTATTTCACTTTGATAGATACCGAATTTTTTCAAACTGGCAATTTTTTCTTCTTTTCGTACCGGTAATGATTCTTTGGGATATTTGGTAAAAGTGGCATAAGTCCCTAATGTTAATCGTAGTCCGCCTTTAATCCCTGAATTTTTCTGCAAACTATGGGCAATGATACGCAGTCCCGAAGCATTGCCTTCAAAATTTTGCAAGTCGGCAAGCTCTTTTTCGGATAAATTTTCAATAAATGCTTGAGCCGGTTCACTTTTAAAATAACTGCTGATAGCTGCTTCACCGGCATGTCCGAACGGCGGATTGCCGATGTCATGTGCCAAACAAGCTGCGGAAACCAAATGTCCGAAATCGGTAGGGGCAATTCCAAACACTTCTTTAAGTTCCGGATATTTATCCACGATTTCATTTCCAACAATGTTACCCAACGAGCGCCCAACTGATGCCGTTTCCAGACTGTGTGTCAGTCGGTTACGAACATAATCGGACTGCGGAAAGGGCAAAACTTGTGTTTTGTTTTGCAAGCGCCTAAACGCCGACGAAAAGACGATACGGTCATAGTCCATTTGAAAGACCGAACGCCCGTCATTAGGTAGCGGTTTGTCGTCATATAAACGTTGCTTGGCATTTTGAAAATAAGTGTTCCAGTTCATTTTTAATTTATTGATGATATGGTTATATTGGTTATTTGATGAGTTGATTAAAATATTCAACTTTTCACATTATGAACTTTCCACTTTCAACTCTTTTTTGGTGGCAACGGACTGATGATGCGGACATCATAAAATTCAATGGCACCTTTGACAATACCTTTAATGGTTTTATATAAGGCATTGGTAATATTCTTTTTAAAGAGATCTTTGGAATGGATTAAACTCACTTCACGTGCCGGTTCGGGTTTTTTAAAGTTTCGCAGATATTTTTTGTCTTTGTCACACAAATCTTCGGTTTGCAGGTAAGGCAATAGGGTCATACCTAAACCTTCTTTTGACATTTTGATTAATGCATCAAAATTGCCAATTTTCAGGTCAAATTGCTTGGGCTCGGTAGAGAGCATTCGGCAGATATTTAAGATGTTGTCTCTAAAACAATGTCCTTCATCTAACAGCAAAATGTCTTTTACATCCAAATCTTGTTCATCTAGTTCCTTTTTTTGAAACAGCCGGTGTGTTTCGGGAATAAATCCGACAAATGGCTCAAAATACAAAACCTTTTCTTCTATTTTCGGCTCTTCCAAAGGCGTAGCGGCAATACCGGCATCTATTTTTCCTTCCATAATAGCTTCAATCATTTGTTCGGTTGATATTTCTACAACTTCCAATTGAACTTCCGGATATTTTTTGAGAAAAGTTTTTAAAAACATGGGTAGTAATGTCGGGACAATGGTCGGGATAATTCCTAATTTGTAAGCACCACCGATATAACCTTTTTCTTGTTGTACCAAATCATTGATTCTACCGCTTTCATTGACGATTATTTTTGCTTGCTCAATGATTTTTTTACCTATTTCCGTTATTTTGATAGGTTTTCTGGCACGGTCAAAAATAATAACACCCAATTCGTCTTCCAATTTTTGTATTTGCATACTCAAAGTTGGTTGAGTGACGTGACATTGTTGTGATGCTTTGGTAAAATTTAAGTGTTTGGCAACTGCCAAGAGGTATTTTAATTGTGCAATGGTCATAACAATTGTTTTTGATTAGGACAAATTTATAAAGAATTTTTATAATACAGAACAGTTTTATTAGTCAATTTTATATCATTATTTGATGAATTGATGAGTTGATGAAAGGTCATTGAGTGTTCCCCCGATTTTCGTCGGGGGAACGTACCGAAATGACCGGCTTTTATTGAGAAATTGCTGAGTGTGTAACTTATATCTTCTTATATGGTTTATATGGTTAAAGAATAATTGAGGAATTGATTTTCAACTTTTAAACTAATAATGATAACTTTGCGTTTAGATAAAAATAAAATGAAAACAATTTGGCTTGTTTTATTGGGATGTTATTCGCTCTTGACCTTTGGTCAACCAAGTCGATATATCAATATGCGAACCAAAAAAATTGTGGTTACCAAGCCGGTTATTTCTATTGATACTTTTAGTATTCAACCTTATTATTTGGAAGTGTTTGACCAACAAAATCAACCTATTCCTACAGCATTGTATCAAGTTGATTTTGTAAAAGCCCTGCTGTTTTTAAAGGATTTTGAAACCTATAAAAATACAAAGATTACAATTCGTTATTTAGTATATCCCGAATATTTACGAAGAACCTATCAACGCTATAACCCCGTTCTAATAAAGCAAGATAGTTTACAAAGTATCCGTTTGCTGCCGGAAGTAACTTATAAGCCCAAACCATTAGAGGGTTTGACAACCAAAGGTAGCATCACAAGAGGCATTAATGCCGGAAACCAACAGAGTGTGGTTATGCAGTCGGGTTTGGATTTGAAAATCGAGGGCAAATTGTCTGATAAACTCAAAATAAAAGCGGTTTTATCTGATGATAATTTGCCGCAGGCATACGCCGGTATTTCGCAATCGTATAAAGAGTTTAACCGTATTTATATGCAACTCGAAGCGCCAAATTGGCAAGCAACCGGCGGTGATTTACTGCTCGAAGAACAACCCGGTTATTTTTTAAAATTTAAACGCAAAGCCCAAGGGCTGTCATTCCATGCCGGACGTGATAACACCAATTGGCAAGTTACAGGTGGCATTATTCGCGGACAATATGGGATCAACCGGTTTAAAGGTATTGACGGCAATCAAGGTCCTTATGTATTGAAAGGAAACAAAGGCGAAACCTATATTTTTATTATTCAAGGTAGTGAGAAAGTCTATGTCAATGGCAAATTGCTAAAACAAGGTGCAAACAAAGACTATGTGATTAATTATGAAACTGCCGAATTGCGTTTCAATCCGTCCTTTCCTATCACACAAAATCACCGGATTATCGTAGAGTTTACGTATTCTAATCAACATTATGTCCGTTATCTTAACTATAACCGTTATGCTCATAATAGCAAACATTCCGATTGGGAAGTCTATACGTTTATTGAACAAGATGCCAAAACCCAAACCTTGCTTTACAATTTAGACCGGCAACAAGTAGAAACGCTCAAAAATGCCGGTGATCGTCCCGAGCAGCTTTGGGTTACGGCTGCCATCCCTTCCGGATATAATGAAAACAAAATTTTGTATAAAAAGATATCAAATGGAATAACGACTTATTTTGAATATACCGATCAAAATGAACCGGATTTGTATGAAGTCAGATTTTCCTATGTTGGACGTCATCAAGGTAGTTATAAAATCAGAGAAATCACAGCCATTGGAAAAATTTATGAATATGCAGGCGTACATCAAGGCGATTACGAACCTAAAATCCGGTTAACCCCGCCGGTTGCCCGCAGATATGCCGGTTTAAATTACCGGTGGCATCCCAATGCTAAAACCGATTTGCATTGGCAAAGCGTATTTAGCCATACCGACCGCAATTTGTTTTCATCATTAGATGACGGCGACAATCTTGGTGGCGCTTTACATCTCGATTTGAAACAAAGTTTGTGGCAAAAAGACCATAAATCTTTGTTACTCAAAGCAATGTATGATTTTACCCATCAAAATTTTGAAGCTTTAGATGTCTATCGACCGGTAGAATTTAACCGCGAATGGCAGATAGACAGCATTTACGGTAAGCAACATTTGTCGGATATAGGGTTGTCCTATCAAAACGGCAATAATTTTATAACAAGTGGTTGGCGGTATTTCAATTTACGAACTGATTTATCCGCACATCAAACCTATTTGAATGGGACTTGGCAATATAAAAAATGGCAAACTGATGCCCAATACCGTTATACGATGCAGCAAAGCCGTTATGATTTGTCCGCTACCGATTTTACACATAGTTTAAGCTACGATTTTACAAAATTTAAGCTATCTGGAAAGTTGCATTTTGAAAACCGGAATCGTCGGCAAGCAGGTATTTATGACAGCTTAAATTACCGTTACGATTTTGGAGAAATACAATGGCAAAAAAAAGATACAACACGATCAAATTGGCGATTGTTTTACAGGCGCGAACAAAATGACAGTATCCGGCAAAATAATTGGCAAATGACTGATGTGGCAGACAATATCGGTGGGGAATGGCAGCACAAAACCGATACACATCATTGGCAAATATTTGTACAAAATCGGCATAAAAACAGTTTAAGCCGGGCGGAAGTTAAAGATTATCTCAATCTTAAAATGGCTTGGCAACAACAATATTTTAACCGGTTTTTATCAACACAAATATTACTCGAAAGTTTTAACGGCAACACGCTACGTGACGAAGTAATTTATGTAGAAACCCCGCCCGGACAAGGGGTATATCAGTGGAATGATTACAATCATAACGGGATAAAAGAAATCAATGAGTTTGAAGTAGCCGTTTTTCAAGATCAAGCCAACTATATCCGTGTGATCTTACCATCAAAAAATTATATCCCGACTTTAAACAATAAGTATCATTTTCAACTAACGATTCAACCGGAAGTATGGCAAAGAAAATCTTTTTTAAAACGGATTTATGGTGTTTTACAGTTTGAAAACCAACACCAATCCAAGCAAACTGATAACTATCAATTGTTGATTTGGCAACCCACGCAGGTTTTATCACAAAATTTGTTATGGCAACAAGATTGGTTTGTAAATCGAGCCAAAAAACGTTATATGTTTCATTTTACCTATCAATTTGTCAAGCAGAAACAATTGTTAGTCATTGGCGCACAACAACATCATTTGGAGTCCTACCGCTTACAAACCAAACATGCTTTTACTGATGCATTGATTTGGAAACAAAAGTTGGGACAACTCACATCGATTAATTTTTCAGAAAATTATTCGCAAAAAAATTACCGATTAAAAACCAAAACACTTGAAGAAGGATTTGAATGGCAGCCCAAACCAAGTAACCGGCTTTATACTTATTACAATTATAAACAAAAAGTGAATTTATCCGGCAATGAAAACTTGCAAATGCACCGGCTGGGATTTCGGTATAATTATATTGATACTAAGCAAAATATGTTTAATCTGGATATACAATTAGTAAACAATCTGATGCAAGGTAATACCTATTCGCCCGTCGCTTTTCAAATGTTGGAAGGGCTGCAAGCCGGTAAAAATATCGTATTGAATACACTTTACAGACAGCGGATTAGTTCCTATCTGCAAATGTATTTAACCTATAGTTTTCGTTTATCAGAAACACACCGGGCTGTACATACCGGCGGGATTCAATTAAAAATGATTTTTTAAAAATTTAGAATAAAACTATCTAATTGACCGATTGTTAATTTCATGATTTTCTGGTATATTCATCTTGAGACAGCTTAATAATTCTCCCCGGATTTCCAACCACTGTAACACCATCAGGAACATCACGTATAATGACAGCACCGGCACCAATCATAGCCCATTTTCCTATCTTAATTCCTTGGATAACTACCGCTCCAGCGCCTATATGCGTCCCTTCTCCGACTTGGACGTTGCCACTAAGAGTTGCATTAGGTGAAATATGTGCAAAATCACCAATCATACAATCGTGATCAATACTGGCTGTCGTATTAATAATACAATGTTTGCCTATTTTTACTGATGAATTGATAACAGCACCACCCATTACAACAGACCCTTCACCTATTGTAACAGTCTGATCTATGATAGATTGCGGATGAATGGCTTGACCAAAACGAACATTATTTAATTTTTTAGATAGTATTTGTCTGGTTGTATTTCGGCCTATTGAAATAAGGTATTCATCATCTTTTCTGATGTTTTGCCAATCAAATTTACTGACTTGATAATCAATTAATGAAAAAGGCGCACGGTCATCATAAATAGCTGTAACCGGTATCTTATTACGTTTTAAAATATCTAAAATAACTTTGGCATGCCCGCTTGCTCCATATAAAATCATAAATCTATAATTGTGTTAAATATTTTTTTGTATTATTTTATTACCTTTGAATCGTCCTATTGCAGATGCAC
>WFZY01000399.1 GCA_015489265.1 Flavobacteriaceae bacterium
TTTTTGAAAAATTGGTTGTGCAATTAGATAAAATAGAACCTTCTTTCAGCTCCGCTTATTTCTTAGGTATATTAATGGAAAAGAAAGGCAAAATTAATGAGGCTATCAAGTATTATAAAAAAGCTATTAGCTTAACCAATAAAGCATATGACAAAGCTAAAATTTATTACAAATTAGCCCGCTTAGCTGAAAAACGCGGTCAAAAAGCACAAGCGCGCACCTATGCACATAAAGCATTAGAATTTAAACCCTCAATGGGTAGTGCATACTTATTAATCGCTCGTCTATATGCTAGTAGTGCTAACAGCTGTGGTACTGATGAGTTTAGTAAAAGAGCGACCTATTGGTTAGCTGCTTCCATGGCAGACCGTGCTGCCAAAGTAGACCCGTCCAGCGCTAAAAGAGCACGCAAGATAGCTGCTGCTTACAGAGCCAAAGCGCCTAGCAAAACCGATATCTTTATCAAAGGTATGGCCGGTAAAAAAATACCTATGAAATGTTGGATTGGCGGTAGTGTGACCGTCCCTAACAAATAAAACATGTTTATAATCAAAAATAGTATCAAAAGCATTGCGGTTATCTTTTTAACCGCAGTGCTTTTTTCTTGTTCCAAAGATATAGAAGAAGTAAACCGCTTGTATCAAGACAATGAAACTATTCCTATATCGGAAACCAAAGATTTTAAACTGACTTATACATTATTAGGTAACAAAGCCCTGATTATGACAGCGCCTTTAATGATTGATTACAGCAATCAAAAAGATTTTACGTACCAATATTTTCCTGACAAAATCAAAATTATTCTAATTAATAACAACAATAATGAACGAACCGTCATTACGGCGGATAAAGCATTCTTATATAAAAATCCGGATTTGGCAGAATTAATCGGTCATGTCCATATAACAGGTGCTGACGGTAGTAGTTTACAAACCGGACATTTGTATTGGGATGGGAATAACCGGCACATTTTCGGCGATGAACAAACGACTTTAAGACAAAATGATGAGTATATAACCGGAATTGGATTTGATAGCAGTTTGGACTTTAAAAATGTGAGATTAAACAAAATAAACGGTATTTTAAAAATTAAAGATAGTCTGTAGTGCAGGAAGTATTGTGAGGTACTGAATCTATCGGTCATTTCGATACGCTTCCGATTATCATCGGAACCACTCAATGACCTGTATAGCGGAATTAAAGGTGCTGAGTGTTCCAAAGTAGATCACTGAGTATCATGACGATGGAGTGGTGTATTGAAGTGACCGTCATCAAATAACCAATTAACCAAATCATCAAATAACCAATAATTCAACATCTTTCACTAAATTTGTTATACCTTACAAAAAAATATTCACCATGAAATATATGTTATTCTTAATATTATTATCCGGCTTGATGGCTTGCAAATCTGCCGATATTATACCTCAAAAAGCGACCACAATGGTACATAAATCGGAAACTTCAAACTACCAAATTCAAGAAAAAACGACGGTCATTCCCAGTCAAAAGTTAACTATAGCAAAGAATGAATTGGGACAAAAGTATCTTAAAGCTTTGCCCGGACAGCACATTGTACTTAAATACAGCTATATACAAAGCCCGAAAGACACCGGCTTAATGGATGCCAAATACACACAAAATGTCTGGTTTGAAATCAAAGACAGTGCCCTTAAAACAGCTGATTTTACAACGCAAGCTTTGCAAAAAAATCCATTGTATGTACAAGTTTACGGCTTTAGAAATGTCAAACTCATACCGGTAACACAAGCCGATGTACATATCAAAGTTTTGGACAAACACACGGCAGAACTCTCTATTGACATCAAAGATAACAATATGCTTATCCGCAAAAAACAAATCAAACAAACCCTTAAATTTTAATTTTATTATGAAATACTTTTTCGGACTTCTCACACTTTTAATCAGCTTAAATATACAAGCTCAAAAAAAGCAAGTTTTTCAAATATTTAAAGCCAACGGCAAAAAAACTTCTTACAAGAAACTATTAAAAACTGCCAAAAAAGCCGATATGGTTTTCTTTGGCGAAGAGCATGATAATCCAGTTGCACATTGGTTTGAATTGGAATTAACCAAAGATCTGTACAAAGCAGCCGGAAAAAAATTGGTCTTAGGCGCCGAAATGATGGAAACCGATAATCAAAAACAAGTCAATGACTATTTAAAAGATTCTATCAATTACAAACAATTGAAGAAAGACGCCCGATTGTGGCCTAATTTTAAAACCGACTATAAACCTTTAATGGATTTTGCCAAAAAATATGGTTTGCGTTTTATTGCGACCAATGTCCCGCGTCGTTATGCTTCTAAAGTGTATCATGGTGGTTTTAAAGCTATAGATACCTTACCGGCTGCTGATAAACAATGGATAGCGCCCTTGCCTATTAAATATGATGCCAAATTATCTCAATACAAAAAGATGCTTCATATGATGGGTGGACATGGCGGTGATAACTTACCTAAGGCACAAGCCATCAAAGATGCAACCATGGCTTACAATATTTTAAAAAATTATAAAAAAGGACAACTGTTTCTGCACTATAACGGAAGCTATCATTCCAATTTTAAACAAGGTATTGTGTGGTATTTAAAACAACAAAATCCGGAACTAAAAATTGTCACCATCGATGTTGAAACCCAAGACAGTTTGAAAAAATTAGATAAAAAACACCGCAACAAAGCGGATTTTATTATTGTTGTTAATAAAGATTTTCCGCGTTCTTATTAAGCTTTTTACTTTCAACTATAAGTATACATGTCTGACAGCAACAAAATACTAATCTATACCGATGGCTCAGCACTTGGTAATCCGGGACCGGGGGGCTACGGTATTGTAATGAAAACGGCAGATGGTAAATTGGAAAAAAAATTTTCAAAGGGCTTTAAGTTAACCACTAATAATCGTATGGAACTCATGGCGGTAATTGATGCTTTAAAAAAAATTAAAGATAAAAGTTTGCCTGTCGAAATCTATTCCGATTCAAAATATGTAGTCGATGCCATTCGGCAGGGTTGGATACATAAGTGGAAAGCCAACCGATTTGCCAAAGCTAAAAATCCTGACTTATGGCGAGAGTTTTTAAAAATTTCTGACGGTATCAATTATCAAATTTTTTGGGTCAAAGGGCATAACAATCATCCGGAAAACGAAATATGTGATAAATTAGCAGTAACTGCCGCCAAAAAAGAACCGGTGCACGAGGACACCGGTTATGAACAAATATTAAAAAATAAGGATAATAAGTTGTTTTAAAAAATTACTGCAACACCAAAACTTTTTTAGTTACCACGCTATCATTTTGTAAAATAATTTTAACCAAATAATAACCTTTGTTAAAATTTGATACATTAATTGTGGTTCGTTGAGTAGATAAAACCAAACGACCGGTAATATCAAATACCTCAATTTGTTGCACCGGTTTAGCCGAAGTAATATGCAAAACATCATAAACCGGATTAGGATATACCGATAAACTTGCTAAATCATTAGTTTGTACGGCATTAGACTGGTATGTGTATAATACAAATTCGTTTGATCCCGAACCAGCTACCGCTATATCATATGCACCATCACCGTTAAAATCTTGTACCGAAAAAGTAGCAGCACCTTGAATATTATTGTCAATCACCGTTTTGGTGAAATTTTGCGCCCCGTCATTATAGTAAATAACAACTTGAGAGCCATTACCGGTAGTATCACCATAGCCCGTAGCTACAATATCTTTATCGCCATCATTGTCAATATCTACCCAGTGAACATACGATGCACCAAGTAAGTTATTGTCAATGGTATGTTTGGTAAAACTTGAACCATCTCCATTCACATTCTCAAACCAAGCTACCTCATCATCAAGAAATGCAGAAGCAATCACATCATCGTCGCCGTCTAAATCTATATCACCTCCTTCAGTTCCAAAAGCTCCGTTAAAGTTAGAAACAACCGTACCTCCTCTGACCAATCCAAAACTACCTACTTTATACCAAGCTACCTCGTCTCCGCCATAGGATGTTATTAAAAAATCAGGTGAATTGTCCAAATCAAAATCTCCTCCATGTAAATATTGCGGGGAATCTATGCTGATGATATTAAAACGGCTAAAACTATTACTGCCATCATTTAAATAAACGGTTGCGGTATTTTCGCCACTGACCAAAACACCTATATCAATATCACCATCAGGCGTTCCCGGATCCAACAAAGTACCAATATCAGATACCCGTACTTGTCGCGGATCAGTAAGACCGGTTGCAATTGAATGTTTGGTAAAAGTACTACCATTGTTTTCAAACCAAGCTAATTCGGATGACCCGACCGCTGCAAAATCCATATCGCCATCATTGTCAAAATCGGCTGCATCAATAGATCTGGCACCGGTAAAACTATTGGTAATAATAGTCTGGGTAAAATGTCCACTACCATCATTGATAAAATATGCCAAAGTATTATCAATCTCACTAGCGCCCATCAAATCTAAAACCCCATCACCATTGAGATCTTTTTCTAAGATTCCATAAGCACCATTAGTGTTGATATTTGATATCACACTTCTCTGAAATTGCGAAAATAAAGTGCCCGTAATAATGAGTAGAATAAAAGTCGTAATTTTTTTCATAATGTAAATTTTTATAAAATATACATCTTATAATTAAGTCAATAGAAAGATTGTATATTATGACAAATATACTAAAATTTATAGCATTTTATTAACAAACATTGAGATTTTCCAATAAACATATAGAAATCAGCAATTTTTCATAGAAATTTAAACTAATTTCCTTAGTAAAATAACCTACCGTGCCATTTCTATAGCATTTTCAAAAAGCTCAGATAAACTCAATCCGGCAGCAACAGCTTGTTGTGGAAAAATAGATGCTGCCGTCAGCCCCGGAACCATATTAATTTCCAAAAAATGCGGTATGCCATCAACCAAAATATACTCAGCACGGGACACGCCGTTTAAATCGAGAACGTCATATACACGAGCAGCAGTCTTTCGTGTACGAGCTGCAAGCTCATTGGAAATATCAGCCGGTGTGATTTCTTGTGATTTACCTAAATATTTAGCTTC
This sequence comes from Flavobacteriaceae bacterium, assembly GCA_015489265.1. GTDB lineage: Bacteria > Bacteroidota > Bacteroidia > Flavobacteriales > Flavobacteriaceae > WGBX01. Next base: position 5,091 of record WFZY01000399.1, read on the forward strand.
ATAATCAAAAAAATCATTTTCACTGATAATCTCTGTTATCGGCAATACCATCGTTTGTCCTTGATATTTAATAACACCTACCGATACTTCACGCCCTTGTAGAAAAGCTTCAATAATGATTTCTCTATCTTCCTTAAAAGCTTTATTGATTGCCGGTTGCAACTCATCTTTATCATAAACCTTGCTGATACCGTAACTCGAACCGGCACGATTGGGTTTAACAAAACAGGGAAAGCCGATTTGCGCAATAATTTCATCCAAATTTATAGTATCTTGTTGGTGTAAAAAAACGGACTTAGCCGTAGGAATTCCATAACTACGCACTACCGCTAAAGTGTTTTTTTTGTTGAATGTCAATGCCATTTTATCAAAACTTGCCGAAGTATGTGGAATTCCCAGTATTTCAAAGTATGCCAATATAGCCCCATCTTCTCCCGGATGTCCGTGAATGGCATTAAATACCACATCAAAAGTAATTTTTTGATTGTTTTTATTAAATGAAAAATCGTTTTTATCAATCGGGTATTCTTTATCGTCAATTACCGCCACCCATTTTTCTTTGCGAATATGCACGGCATAAACATCATATTTATCTTTGGGCAAATGTGTCATAACAGTTTGTCCGCTTTTTAAAGAAATGTCATATTCGGAAGAATAACCTCCCATTATTACTGCAACTCTTTTCATCTGTTTTTTGTTTAACTTTAACACTAATGTTCCCGACTGTCGTCCGGATAACTTTTAACGAATACTATTTAAGATGATTTGTAAATAAGGTAAATAAAAAAACTAAGTGGTGTTTAAAAAAATGAACGTATTACATCTTGTTGTCCGGTAAAACTATAAATTTTTAAAAAGCGATGTTTAAAAAAATCGCTCATCTGTGGTATCTTCGCTTTTATTAAACTTAAAAATACTCAAAGATAAGAGCAAAGATAAAAATTTTATCGGATAAGAATTTGATAAACATTTATAATCAACTGTCAATCATGCACTGAAAATCTATTGTTAAACCGCACAGTATTCATATAAGCACACAGTAAATTATATGAATCAGCCCAACTTTCATCTGGGGACAGGCAGAAATATCCCAAATTTGTTGGTATTATTTAATCGAATAAAATTCTATGAATTTTTCGGGTTAAGCTTATAATTGACATTTTTACTAAGTTCAATTATTTTATACATATCAATCATAAATCGTTTTAACAGAAAAATACATACATTATGGTTTTTATTTAATAAAACCTTAACTTTGTCAGCTGTTTTGTGGCATAGTTTTTTCACAAATCATTTTTACAATGGATAAAATACTTATTTTTATGAAAAGGAATTACAAAGTCATTCTCGTTATACTTGCTTTGGCAGGAATTTTTGTTGCTTTTAGACAACAACAAACGGCTGATAATAAGGAATCAGCTATCATAACCGGGGTCAACCGGATTATTGACTATGCACATTATCATCCGGCTTTTGTCAATAACGATTTTTCAGAAAAAGTTTTCAAAGAATTTATAGATGATTTAGACCCTTCCAAAAGATATTTGTTGCAATCGGATATCGATAGTTTATCAATTTATAAAGATTCTATCGACAATGAAATCCGCGAAGGCAAAACCGGTTTTTACAAAAAAGCTTATGCTATTATTCAACAAAGACAAGCCGAAACGGTAGAATATATCAATGACATACTCAATAAAGGTTTTGATTTTGACAAAGATGAAACACTTAATATAGATTATAAAAAAATCAAACCGGCAAAAACCAAAGCAGAAGTCAAAGAGCGCTGGCGTAAATATTTAAAATTCAATACCTTATCGCGTTTGTATGATAAAATAAAAGCCCAAGAACAAAAACAAAAAAAAGACAGCACTTTTAAGCCGAAATCTAAAAAAGAATTGGAACAAGAAGCGCTTAAAGCCACAAAAAAATCCATCAAAACCTATCTTGATGCTTTAAAAGATATGGAAGAAATGGATTATTTTTCCATGTATATGAACGCTATTACCATGCAAAATGACCCGCATACCAATTATTTCAGTCCGCAAGGTAAGGAACGTTTTGATACCAGTATGTCCGGTTCATTTGAAGGCATTGGCGCCCGCTTACAAAAAGACGGCGATTACGTTAAAATCGTAGAAATTATAGCCGGTGGTCCGGCTTGGAAAGACGGTAAACTCAAAGTTGGCGACCTGATACAAAAAGTCGGTCAAGGTGATGACGAACCAGTCGATATTATGGGTATGCGACTGTCAAAAGTGGTCAAATTAATCAAAGGACCCAAAGGCACCATCGTCAAATTGATTGTCAAACGGGTCGATGGCAGTATTGAGACCATTCCCATTACCCGAGACAGAGTTGAGCTGGAAGACACTTTTGCCAAATCCTTGTTGATAAAAGACAAAAATCAAACCTTTGGCTATATTTATTTGCCTAAATTTTATATCAATTTTAAAGAACAAAACCAACGTTCGGCGGCAACCGACATTAAAAAAGAATTGGAAAAACTCAAAGCCGAAAACGTCAAAGGTGTCGTGTTGGATTTACGCAATAACGGTGGCGGTTCGCTTGCTACGGTTATCGATATAGCCGGTTATTTTATCGACAAAGGACCCGTCGTGCAAGTGCGCGATAAAAAAGGAAAAGTCGATGTTTTAAAAGACCAAGACAAAAACACGGTTTACGACGGCAAAGTAGTGGTATTAATCAACGAATTGTCGGCATCGGCATCAGAAATATTAGCCGCTGCGCTACAAGATTACAACCGCGCTATTATCATCGGGGGTAAATCTTACGGCAAAGGAACGGTACAAAATCTTATCGGATTAAATCGTGTAATGGGTAATGAATTTGGTGATTTAGGCGCACTGAAATGGACTACCAAAAAATTCTATCGTATCAGCGGCGGTTCCACTCAACGCAAAGGCGTGACGCCGGATATTATGATACCCGATAATTATATGTATCTCAAAGTCCGCGAAGAAGATGAACCGACAGCTTTGGCATGGGATCAAATTGATAAAGCACATCATAAAACTTATGAAATTGCCGGTAAATCGCAAATCGTTACACAAGAACAACAACGCATTGATACCACTACCTTGTTCAAACATATCAAGGAAAGAGCCCGTTGGATTGCTGACAATAAAAAGGATAATACCATTTATCTCAAACTCGATAAATATATTGCAGACTTAAAGAAAGATGAAGCTATCGGTAAACGCTTTGACAGTTTGACCAAATTTGAATCCGGATTCGAGATTTTTTCGCTGCCTGTGGATGTCAAAGCCAAAGAAAAAATCAAGGATACGGTTTTTAAAGTTAAACGCGACAAATGGATAAAAGCGGTCAAAAAAGACCCTTATATCAGCGAAGCGGTTAAAGTTTTAGAAAAAGAAGGCCGATAAATTAGTGCAAAGTGCGAATGTAGAAACATACATCTCTATGCTTGATAAAGCATAAATGATGAAAGATAATTGAAAATTTAGCATTTATTATTGAGGAATTGAGGATTTGTTCCGCTTCACAGGTGACTTTTTTCTTTAATGAATACTCAATGCTTCAAACAATATCTCTGCTTGTAATTTGAGGAATTGAGGATATGAGGAAATGAAAGCATAGGTCGCTGAGTGCCCCGTCCCGACTTTCGTCGGGGGGACGACAAGAAATCTTAAAATTTGGTTTAAATTATGGCATTTAAAAAAAAGCAAAAAACCGGTTTGTTTTTCGGAAGTTTCAATCCCATTCATATCGGACATATGATTATTGCCAATCATATCGTCGAACATACCGACATCGATGAAGTCTGGTTGGTGGTAACCCCGCATAATCCGCATAAAAAGAAAGCCACGCTGCTTAACGATTTTCAACGGCTGACTATGGCACGTTTGGCAACGGAAAATTATCCGAAAATCAAAGCATCCAATATCGAGTTTGATTTGCCGCAACCCAATTATACCATTAACACTTTAACGGTATTGCAAGAAAAATACCCCGATAATAAATTTGTCCTTTTGATGGGTGAAGACAATTTGGTAAGTCTACCCAAATGGAAAAACTATGAAGCTATTTTGGCTTATTACCAAATTTATATCTATCCGCGTATCCATCAAAAAACTGTTCCGGATTATTTGAAGTCACATGCTTCAATCCAACAAATAAAGGCGCCCATTATTGAAATTTCCGCCACGCAAATCCGTCAAGATATCAAGCAAGGCAAAAATGTGCGCCCATTATTACCGCCGGAAGTATTTAAGTATATTGAAGAGATGCATTTTTACAAATAATTTTGTATTTTCGTTATATCAAAAAAATAACAAAACATGAGTTTGATAGAATTAAAAGTTGACCGCATACAATACAGTGAAACCCAAACAGGCGCTTATGTTTTGTTTTTAAGTGAGCCCATAACGGGTAAAAAACTGCCGATTGTTATTGGCGGTATGGAAGCGCATTCCATTACTATAGGTTTAGAGAAAGATATCATTCCGCAACGCCCGTTAACACACGACTTGATGAAAACAATGATGGGGGTTTACGGGGTACATTTAAAAAAAGTCATTATCAATAAATTTGATCAAGGTATTTTTTATGCCATGTTGATAACCGAAAAGGACGGTATTGAAAAAGCCATTGATTCACGTACTTCCGATGCCGTGGCACTTGCCGTACGATTTGACGCCCCGATTTTTTGTGAAAGCGCTATTTTGGAAGAAGCCGGTATTTTCTTGCCCGGCGAAAGCATTCGTAAGCAACAGGAAGCAAAAACCAAACAATTACAACAAGACATTGAACAGCTACTCAATGAAATAGATGATATAGAAGAACCGGCAATCAATTTTGATGAAAGCGATTTGTCATCAGCAGATAGTTTGAACGAAATGGAAAAATTAGCCATTGATTTATTTGGAAAAAGTACGGTTATTTATTCCAAAAAAGAAATAGAAAGCATGTTGCAAAATGCCATTGAAGAAGAACAATACGAACGTGCTGCCATGCTTAAACGTTATCTGGAACTTTTCAATAAAAAATAATCATCAATGAATTAATTATATAATGTATGAAGCACCGCTTCGGTACAATCCCCCCCGACAAAAGTCGGGACACTCGGCGACCTGTGTTCCTCATTTCCTCAAATTGAAGGCAGAAGTATTATACGAAACAATAAGTTATAATTAAAGAACTCTGTTTTCTATATAGCAGCATAAATCCTTAATTTCTCAAACTATTATGACCGGACTGCAATTATTAACTACCCATCAAGATATTTCACTAACCGAACTTACCGGTCAGATTCAAAAAGATTTGATTTTATCCGGCATTGACCCTGACTATTTTAACGGTATTGATTCCGGTGAAACCCTATTAAAAAGATTAGAGCATTTCATACAAGATATTCTTACCTACCATCCCGCTGATTTTGACCGTTTTATGTACCGCGTAGATGTTGCCGAAAAAGATTTCTCAGGTTTAACCACAACTGATCTAACCCTGCTAGTTGAGCGTATTGTATTTATGATATTAAAAAGGGAATTACAAAAAATCATTTTTAGAAAACAATTCGGACAATAAAAAAGTCCGGACAAAGCCGGACTGAATAATTGGACAAAATCACTTCTTTAAAACATTGTTTTAAACCGTTCATAACGTTCATCCCCTAATATACCTTTCATGGCTTTTTGATAACCGGATGCATGTTCAGCCTCTTTTTCTACTTCTTTAATCACTTGTTCTAAAGTTTTACCGGCTGTTTGCCCTTGTTGTTCTGCCAATATAATTCTTTTTTGAACAGCATATGCTTTAAACATGTTTTGCTTGTAAACTTTATCGGCAGTTGCTTGATCCAAATTTAAAGCCGATTGTATCATTTCGGTTTGTTTTTTAGCATAATCTTTTACCTTAAATTGGTCCGACATTTTTTGACTGTATCCGGTCAAAGCTATCAAGAATATAGCGATACTTAATATTTTTTTCATAATTTAGTTTTTTATAAGCTTTATGATGCAATTTTAAAAAAAAATATCAACATACCCAAACAAAAAAAAATTATTTCATTATTTTCTGTTCTTTTTGATAAAAATGTAAAAATATTTTGTCCTTTCAAAAAAAATAAAATTTTTGTAAGGAAGTTTGTAATCATAACGACTAATAAGCGAAAAACAACCAAAAGATTATGGCAACACCGAAACATGGCATTGATCCGGAACAATGGGTGCAAAACTATGCAGACTATCTGTATAACTATGCCCGTTTGAAATTGCCGTCCAAAGAAGTCGCTGAAGATGTCGTCCAAGAAACTTTTTTATCAGCATTTAAAGGTATCAAAAATTTCAAAGGTGACAGTTCCGAAAAAACTTGGCTGGTCAGTATCTTAAAAAGACGGATTGTAGATTATTATCGCAAAGAAGCACGCCGGCAAGAGCAAAATATTTCATCTTATCAACTGCCTTTCTACGAATCCGGTGACCAAGCTAATCATTGGATAGAACAACGTGCCCCTAAAAATTGGGAAACTGACGACCGGATTAGTTATGATGAATTTCATCGCATCTTACAATATTGTTTGTCGCTGTTATCCCCAAAACACCGGGTGGTATTTATCATGAAAGTACTTGATGAATGTTCCAGTGATGAAGTTTGTGCCGAAGCACAAATAAGTGCCGCTAACTTATGGACTATCATGCAC
>WFZY01000400.1 GCA_015489265.1 Flavobacteriaceae bacterium
AGACAAAGTGATTGCCAAAAATGTGTATGATTATATATAAATTAAAAAAGTTAATATTGATAAAACTATAAGTTTAATAAGAATTTAATTAAATACTGAATTATGAAAAAAATTATTTTTTTGTTTGTTTTTAGTTTATATGCAACAATAGGAGGTGTAAGAGCTCAAGATTGGATAAAGATAGGTGCAAATATTGACGGTGAGGCACGAAGTGATTGGTCGGGCACATCAGTAAGCTTGAGCTCCGATGGTTCTGTTTTGGCTATCGGATCGCCCGGAAAAAACATAAACGGTGCAGCCCCCAAGACAGGGCAGGTTCGTGTTTATCAAGACCATAATGGTGTTTGGTCACAAATAGGTGCAGATATTAATGGTAGTTCAACACTTGAAAGATTTGGTTATTCAGTCAGTTTAAGTTCTGATGGTTCTATTATTGCAGTTGGCGCCCCCCAATACCAAGGATATGATAATAATTATCACGCAGGTCGGGTTCGTATTTATCAAAATATCAATGGCTCTTGGACACAAATAGGTTTTGATATAAGTGATTCTAATAATGGAGATAGTTTGTTTGGTTATTCTGTAAGTTTAAATTCTGATGGTTCAATAGTTGCAATTGGTTCCCCTGGATATGAAGCCATATATAATAATGAATATACAGGTAAAATTAGTATTTATCAAAATGTTAATAACACATGGACACAAATAGGAAATGATATTAGTTATGATAATCGTCCAAATGAATTTTTTGGAAGTTCAGTCAGTTTAAGTTCAGACGGTTCCATAGTTGTAGCTAGTGCAATTAGATATGGTTTATATAGTGGTGATAATATAGGTCAAGTTAGAATATATCAAAACAATTCCGGAACATGGACTAAAATAGCTGATATTAATGGAGTTGTTAATTGTGACCAGTCCGGCTACTCAGTTAGTTTAAGTTCCGATGGTTCCATTGTAGCTATTGGCGAACCTCTAACTGATACAAATGGGAACGCCTCCGGTCAAGTTCGTGTTTTTCAAAATAATAATGGCACATGGGCACAAGTAGGTCAAAATATTGAAGGAGAATCAGCACACGATTGGTTTGGCTATTCTGTCAGTTTGAGCTCTGATGGTTCCATTATCGCTATAGGAGCTTATGGAAATAATGATAATGGTTTTGCTTCGGGGCAAGTTAGTGTTTATCAATATATTAATGGCGTGTGGACTCTGGCAGGGACCAAAATTGATGGTGAAGCGGTAGGTGATAAATCCGGTTTTTCAGTTAGTATTAGTTCCGACGGTTCTATCGTTGCAATCGGGGCTCCCGGAAATGATGGAAATTTTGCTGATTCCGGTCACGTAAGGGTATATAAAAACGATGCACTTGATATTTCAGAACTTAAAAAATCCGGTATTAGCATTTTTCCTAACCCTTCAAACGGTACATTTACCATTGAAAATGCTAAAGACTATGAAATAATCATAACGGATATTACCGGTAAAATAGTTTATCAAGCCAATAAAACAGAGAATATTGTTAATAAACGAGTTTGCTTACGGCAAAGTGGTATTTACATCATTAATTTCACATCGAAAACGAAAAATTTTTCTTCTAAAATTATTGTTAAGTAGATTAGAAATTTTCGGGTATATCAAAAAACCGCCCAAGAAAGGACGGTTTTTTAATAATAGTACCCGCGGAGGGATTCAAACCCCCAACCCTCGGAGCCGAAATCCGATGCGCTATTCAGTTGCGCCACGCGGGCTTTTGCATTGCAAAAATATTGCAAAGCGGCGATTAAAACAAACTTTTATGATAATTTTTCTTTTACTATTTGCGAAATTAATCTGCCGTCTGCTTTTCCTGCCATTTGTTTAGACGCAATACCCATAACTTTACCCATATCTTTCATGCTTTGGGCACCGGTTTGGGCAATGATTTTATCAAGTTCCGCTTCTATTTCTTCACGGCTCATTTGTTCCGGTAAAAACTTTTCGATAATAGCTACTTGATCGAGTTCGGTTTGGGCTAAAT
>WFZY01000401.1 GCA_015489265.1 Flavobacteriaceae bacterium
AATATTGAAATGATTAACCGGTATGAAAAGGAAGGGCGTTTAAAAGTTTTGCATGCTTCCAATACTGTTGGTATTGAGGATGTTGAAGGCAAACCAAAGGTTTTGTTTGAGGATGGCACTTCCGAAATTTATGATCGGGTCATTTTAGCCATTGGTGGCACTACGCCGGTAGGTTTCATGCAAAAATCGGGGATTGAAATGGATGAAAATAAAATGCCGGTTTATGATGAGCATTTTCAAACTAATGTGCCGGGCTTATACATAGCCGGAGATATTGTTTTTAAAAACGGTGGCTCTATTGCTATGGCAATCAACCACGCCTATACCATTATTAATCATATTTCTAAAAACATAAAGACTGCTTAAAACCTAGTTTAAGCAGTCTTGTTGATAGCAATTATTAACCAAAATTACTATTATGAAAAAAGAAATTATTAGATGATAATTTTCTTTTGATGTTTTCTTTTATGAAATAAGTGGTCTAGCTTTTCCTTGGCAACATCAACCAAATAATAGATAACCGGCACCAAATAGACCGTCAACATTAAGGAAGACAACAGACCACCGATGATGACCCACGCCAAACCGTTTTTCCATTCACTAGCGGTTCCTTTGGCTATGGCAATGGGAATCATACCGATAACCATAGCAAAAGTAGTCATCAAAATAGGGCGCATTCTTTCTTTACCGGCTTCAAGCAAAGCTTCACGAGTTGATAAACCGCGGGCTTTTAATTGGTTGGTGAAATCGACTATCAAAATAGAATTTTTAACCACCAATCCCATCAACATAATTAAACCGAGCAAACTAAACAAACTCAAACTGCTCAAGGACAGGTTTAAAGCCAATAAAGCCCCGATAATGGCTGCCGGAATGGCAAACATCACAACCAAAGGATAGATAAAACTATCATATAAGGCTACCAAAATCAAATAAATCAGAATAAAGGAAATCAGCAATACATTTGCCATTGCGCCAAAACTGTCATTTTGTTTTTTGATGTCACTGCCCCAGTCCATTTCTATACCTTTGGGTAGCGGATGCGTTTTGATATAGTTTTTGAAGTCATCGGCTACCGAACCTGATGGTCTGCCCAAAGCATCAGCTGTAATGGTAATAGACGGTAAGCGGTTCATACGTTCAAGCATTGACGGGGATTTGTCTTGCAAAATTTTTGCAAACTGCTTGACTTTTATTGGCATACCTTTAGGGTTGATAAGTGTCAAATTGGCGACATCATCGTAGTTTTGACGGTCAAATTTATCTAACCAAACACGCACCGGATATTCTGTGCCGTTTTCGGTTAAAGTTGCATCGTCGTTACCGGTAAATGCCGTTCGTAAATTGAAGCCTACATAAGCCGTATTGAGTCCTAAGCGTTGCATTTTGTCACGATCGGGTTGCACTTTCAGTTCCGGCGTACCTTCGGTTACAGATAATTGAACATTATCAGAACCCGGAATTTTTTGAATGACTTTTTTTAAGCTATCAGCCGTTTGTTTGACTTTGTTCAAATCACTACCACTCAACGTAATTTCAATAGGGGATGAGCGTGCTACCAAGCCGATTGCAGACATTGAAAATTTGACACCGGGAAATTCTTTTTTTAACGATTCACGAATATCCATCATAAATTTTTCGGTAGATTCACCCTGTCTTTGGTCTTTGGGGACTAATTGTACGGTAAATTCCGATTTATAGGGTAAACCGACCCCCGAACTACCGATACTGGTGGTAGGTCCGCCGATATTGCTAAATACACTTTCTACTTCTTTTTGTTGCAATAAAAAGCTTTCAACTTTTGACGATTCAATATTATTTTGCTTTAAAGGCGTATATTTATCATATTCTAAAAACAAGCTGAATTTGCCTTGATCACCGGTGGCTATCAATTCGTTACCTATGATTTTTTGTTTCATCAAAACGCCTGTTAAAATGATGAGCACCAACACAATAAGTCCGAAAATAGCTTTGTGGTTTAAAACCCAATCCAATTGTTTGACATACGAATTGATAAAACCGGTTAATTTTTTCTCAAACCATAACAGAAATCTGTTGAAAAAATTTGTCGGTTTTACATCACCGGCTTTGCCGATACGGGAAGCCAACCAAGGCGTTAGGGTAAAGCCGACCAACAAACTGGTCAAGGTGGAAGTAATTACGACTACCGAAAATTCTTTAAGCATATCGGCAACAAATACTTGCAGAAATAAAATAGGTAAGAAAACAACTACATCGACCAAAGTAATGGCAATAGCCGAAAATCCGATTTCCATACGCCCTTCAAATGCCGCTTTGCGTTTTGCTTTGCCCATATCCAAGTGCCGTTGGATGTTTTCCAAAACTACGGTAGCATCATCGACTAAAATACCGATGATTAAAGACATCGCCAACAAAGTCATCAAATTTAAAGTGTAACCGAGTATCCACATCACAGCGAAAGCTGTTACCAATGAAGTCGGAATAGCCACTAATACAATGATGGCATTTCGGAAACTTCGCAAGAACAGCAGCATGACCAAAGACACCAGAATAACGGCTAAAATCAAATCATCTACTACCGAATTTACAGCTGCAATGGTTTTGTCCGTAGTATCGTCGGCAATGATAAATTTGATACCGGCATCTTTATTTTTTTGTGCTATTTCTTTAAGTTTTGCTCTAACCCGTTTTGAAACATCAACTGCATTGGCATCACCTTGTTTTTTTAAGATTAGACCCAATCCTTCCACACCGTTAAACCGGCTTACTGATGAAATCTCTTTAATACCGTCCACAACATTTGCAACATCTTTGACATAGATAGGGCTACCGGGCGCGCGCATAGCAACTTGCACATTCTCTATATCTTCCAGTTTATGAAATTTACCCAATAAACGCACCGAATTTTCTGCCTTATCGGTTTTGATTTTTCCGGCGGGAATATCCCTTCCGGCTCGTAAAAGTGCTTCGGTTACTTGACTTAAAGATACTTTGTTATGTTTAAGTTTTCCCGGGTCAACAATGACTTGAAATTCCCGTTGTTCACCCCCCAAAATATCTATTTCGGCAACCCCTTTAAGCTGTTTGAGTTGCGGCAAAATATCATCTGTCATTTTTTGATAAAATTCGGTAGCCGGCAAATTGCTGGTGGCACTGATGGACATAATGGGCAAATCACTCGGATTGACTTTGCTCATTGTCGGACTGAGAATTTCGTCGGGTAAATCGTTTTTGATATTATCAATCTGTCGTTGGGCGTCTTGCATTGCAAAATCGACATCGGTGCCGTATTTTAAGTTGGCAATTACAATAGATGCATTGGGTAAAGATTTGGATTGGATGTAATCAATCCCTTCCAAATTGGATAGTGCATCTTCTATTTTCTTTGAAACGGAAGTCTCAACTTCTTCGGGTTCAGCCCCCGGATAAATAGTCTTGACAACTATGACCGGTTGGTTAAAATCGGGTAAGAGTTCGTAACTCAAATTTTTAAATCCGATATAGCCCAATAATATAAATACACTGAACAATACAATGATTAACGAAGGTCTGTTGATAGATATTTTTGTGATATTCATAAGCTTATTTTTCTTTGGTTGTTACATTTGCGCCATCAAAAAGATTGATAAAACCGGAAGTCACAATAATATCACCGGATTTTAAACCGTCTTTTACGACGACATCATTCCCAATATGCTTGGTTATAACAATGTTTTTTAAGCGGGCTTTGCCGTTTTCTATGACATAAACTTTCGGTTCTTGTGCTGATCCCCTGACAGCGGTTGCCGGAATAAGAATCACATTTTTACCCAAATCTTTTTGAATAAATATCGTCCCGAACATACCGGATTTGATGCTTTTATCTCGGGTGTTTTGGACATCAAATTTTACCGGAAAATCATTAGACGGATTGGCTTTACTGGCAATCATTGCCAATTGTCCGGTCGTTTTTTGTCCGGGTAAGGCATCTATGCTAATGGGATAAACTTTGTCGTCATCAAACAAATCCAATTCGTCATCGGATACATTGATGACAAATTGCAAACGGGCAATATCGGTCAATTCCAACAAAGGCATTCCCGGGGCGGCATACGAACCGACTTCGGTAAATTTGTGAGAAATATGTCCCGAAAACGGTGCTTTGATATTGGTTTTGGCGATTTGTTCCACCACGCTTCTTCTTTCTGCCAAAGCGGCTTTTAATCCCAGTTGGGCTTTTTCAAGTTTAATGGCTTGTACCGCATCGGCTTTGACGAGCGCCGTATAACGTTTGACATCGTCACGAAATCCTTTGATTTTGACATCTAATGCGCTTTTTTTGGCAAGCAACATAGTCGGGTCTATTTTCATCAACAATTGTCCTTTTTTGACATAATCACCTTCATTGACTTTAATACTGATGATTTTGCCCGGCACTTCGGCATTGATTTTACCGTCTTGTTCCGATACAAAATTTCCGGTGTAATTCCTGTCGATGACCAAAGATTGCGTTTTTATCGGAAAACTGTGGACTAAAATCGGTTGATTGGGGTCGTAATGATAGACGCGTTGTTCGGCTATTTTTTTATTTTCGCTTAATTTCAATACAATAACAACGATTAATGCGATTAAGATTAAGATGTTTACAATATTTTTCTTCATTTTTTGTTATTTTAAATTTCCGGTTAATTTTTTCAGTTCTAAATCGGCTTTGGCAAAGTCTATTTCTGCTTGCAAATAATCTTGTTGCGCTTGCCGCAAAGCATTATCCGCCATTATAATATCTGTCAAACTTGCCAATCCCTGTTTTTGTTCCAAAATATTTTGGTCGTAAATTTTTTGAGCCAATGCCACTTGTGCTTTGGTGGCTGTCATATTGTTTTGGCTGACTTGCATTTTCAGAAGGGCATTTTTGATTGACATCGATTTTTGTTCCGCTACCAATTCCAATTGTAATTCGCTATTTTTCAGTTCGTATTTTTTTTGCTTGATTTTGCGTGTCGTTGTGGTGCCGTTAAAAATAGGAATGCTCAATTTAGCCCCGACAAAACTCATATCATAAAAATCGAGAAAGTCGTGCGGTTTTTCGTCATAACCGTAGCCGATAGTGCCGTAAGAACCCAACAAACTCAATGATGGTAGTCGAGAGCGTTTCAAGGTGCTGATTTCACTTTTTATCAATTTGGTTTTGGTTTTTGCCAATTGGTAGTCTAAACTTTCGGTAGTTTGGTAGTCGGGCTTGTCGTTTGCGACATTAATATCGGCTTCTACATCAATCCGGCTATCCAATGGCATACCCATATAAAATTTCAAGGCATCTAATATTTGGGTATAATTGGCATCGATTTTTCCCAATTGGGTTTGCAACTGTTGTTGTTGTAAGCGGATTTTATCGACATCAGAGCCCTTTACCATGCCGTGTTGGTGCAAAAGTTTTAAATTGTCAAGCAACTTTTTGGTATTAGCGATGTTGGCTTGTATAAATTGGCGTTTGGCTTTAAGGATTTGCGCATTGTAATACAAGTTAGATACATCGTATAAGATTTG
>WFZY01000402.1 GCA_015489265.1 Flavobacteriaceae bacterium
AAAACTGTTGAAACACCAAGATGCGTATGTAGGCGATTTATCTGCTATTATGATTGACAATATGCCGTTTTGGGCAAATATGGTGACAGTGCCTGAAAAAAAGACCGCATTGATTGCCGATTGGGAAGGAAAATTGGACAAAATCATTGCCGAAGCGTTGGCATCTAACCTAACCGGACTGGCTGGCGTGCTGTCGTGGATGTTGATGTTTTTAAAAGAAGTGCTGCGACGCACCGGGAAATCACATATTTTGGAAGTATGGCCCCAATTGGAAGTGTTTTTTCACGGGGGCGTGAGTTTTGCACCTTATCGAGAGGCGTATCGCAAACTGTTTCCGAGCGGCGAATTTCATTATATGGAAATTTACAATGCTTCGGAAGGTTTTTTTGCCTTGCAAGACCGTAAAGATACCGATGATTTGTTGTTAATGCTCAATTATGGTATTTTTTACGAATTTATTCCGATGTCGGACTATAAAGGTGTAGATTCAACAAATATAGTAGCATTGAAAGACGTAGAGGTCGGACGCAATTACGCCATGGTTATCTCGACTAATGCAGGATTGTGGCGGTATATTTTGGGCGATACCGTCCGGTTTACATCGGTCAAGCCCTACCGGATTAAAATCACCGGACGTACCAAACATTTTGTCAATGCTTTTGGCGAAGAAGTGGTCATAGAAAATGCCGACCGCGCCATAGAAAAAGCGGCGCAACAAACCGGTGCGGAAATCAAGGAATACACTTTGGCGCCGGTTTTTATGCAAACCGACCGGCAAGGCGCGCATCAATGGTTGATAGAATTTGATAAAGAACCGGATGATTTTGATAAATTTAAAAAGGTTTTGGACGATACTTTGCAACAACTAAATTCCGACTATGCCGCCAAACGCTATAAAAATATGACGATGCAAGCGCCTGTTGTAGAAAAAGCCCGCCCGGGATTGTTCTACGATTGGTTGAGCCGGCAAGATAAACTGGGCGGACAAAACAAAGTACCGCGATTGTCAAACGACCGCCGGTTGATAGACGAATTGTTGCAATTGAATCAAAAGCTGTGATTTTTCTAGGTTTTTAGTTCTTGAATTAAATAATTTTGAGTCATTTAAAAATTAGAATTATATTTGTTTTTATGATAAGAATTCTTAATGAGTAAAATTGAAAAAAATACGAAAATTGATTTTTATAACAGAATTGTTGCCTTGTTACAAGAAGCACGAAAAAGTGTTGTTCGAACTGTAAACAAAACCATGGTTTTTACTTATTTTGAAATAGGTAGAATCATCGTTGAAGAAGAACAAAAAGGAGAAACAAGAGCAAAATACGGTAAACAAATTATCAAGGAATTATCTCAAAGATTAACGCAAGAATTTGGAAAAGGTTTTTCAACTACAAATCTCAAACAAATGCGTCAATTTTATCTAACGTATTCAAAAAGTCAGACAGTGTCTGACCAATCTGAAACATCCGTTCAAAAATCAATAACAGAAAAATCCGAAATAGTATCAAATAATTTCTATACGCCTGATTTTCAATTAAGTTGGTCTCACTATTTGTTCTTAATGAAAATCGATAATACAGATGAAAGAAAGTTTTACGAAATAGAAGCCATAAATAATGATTGGAGTTTAAGGGAATTACAAAGACAATTTAATACTGCGTTATATGAAAGATTGGTTTTAAGTCGCGATACAAAAAGTGCAAATGAACTTTCTAAAAAAGGACAAATAATCACAAAAACCGAAGATACCATAAAAGACCCGTATATTCTTGAATTTCTAGGATTACCTGAACAAAGCAAATATTCGGAAAAGTGGAAAAAAGCAATAAAATCTATCAAAAACTATACATAGTTTATTAAATTTAAACAATGATTAAACTACAAAAAAACAATTACCAATTACCCAATCTCGAACTACTTGCCAAACAAGTAGTGGAAGGCACTTTGGTGGGCTTGCATAAAAGTCCTTTTCACGGCTATTCCGCCGAATTTATGGAACACAAAATTTATGCCCCCGGCGAAAGCACTAAATTTATAGATTGGAAACTGTTTGGTAAAACCGATAAACTCTACACTAAAAAGTTTGAAGACGAAACCAATCTACGAGCGCATTTTATCATCGATAATTCATCGTCTATGCATTATCCGCTTCGAGATGGCTTTGATATGGCGCATTTGAATAAAATTCAATTTTCAGTCTTAGCGACAGCCGGCTTAATGGAAATATTAAAAAAACAACGTGATGCCATCGGTTTGAGTATTTATGCCGACACGTATGAATTTTACGCCAAAGAAAAAAACAACCCGAAACACCACCGTTTGCTCTTGCACCGGTTGGAACAAATACTCAATGAAACCAACCGGCAAAAAACAACGGAAACTTACAAATACCTGCACGAAATAGCCGAAAATATCCACCGGCGTAGTTTGATTGTGCTCTTTACCGACTTATGGGAAGTGCGCAAAAACAAAACCGAACTTTTTGAAGCCCTGCGACATCTGAAATACAACAAACACCAAGTTTTGCTCTTTCATGTTTTTGATAGCAAAACCGAATACAATTTTGACTTTCCGAACAAAGCTACCAAATTTGTCGATATAGAACACGGCACGCAACTCAACATTTATCCCGAACAAATCAAAGACGCGTATGAACAAGCCGTAGCGGATTATTTTAAACAGATTAAAGAAAGCTGTTACAAATATCAAATCGATTATATTCCTGCGGATATTAATTTGGGCTTTAAACCGGTTTTGGTGCCGTTTTTATTGGCAAAGTAAAGTGGAAAGTAGAAATTTCCTAATGCTGATATCCGGTATTATTTTATAAATTATAACAACCAACATAAATTTTTGTTAAATGCATAAAAAATGTATTTTTTGTAACAAAAATGCCTAATTTTAGTCTTTTAATAAACATTTAAAACAAAATATTATGAACAAAAACCTATTTTTAAGCTTAATCACCCTTTTTATAACCGGTATGATGTCGGCACAAACAGCTGATGAAATTGTTAATAAATATCTCGAAAATATCGGCGGAAAAGACAAATTGGAAGCAATTAAATCACTTCATATTCAAGCTTCTACCAAGGCGCAAGGCATGGATTTACCCATTGAGTTTTATATGACCAAAGATGGCAAACAATTGATTACCGCTGAGATTCAAGGTAAAAAATTTGTGCAAGTGGCTTTTGACGGTAATACGGCTTGGCATACCAACTTTATGAATATGAAAAACGAAAAAATGGATAATGAAGCCACGGAAAATTTAAAACGAAATTCTGCCGGCGAATTTATCACGCCTTTTTTAAATTATAAGGGAAAAGGCTATAAGGTGGAATTTCTAGGCAAAGAAGAAATAGAAGGCACGGAAACTTACAAAATCAAATTGACCCAAAAACCGGAATTAAAAGACGGAAAAGAAATACCAAATGAAAGTTTTTATTATTTCGATACGGAAAACTATGTACCGGTAGTGGTTGAAACCATTATAACAGACGGTCCTATGAAAGGGGCTAAATTTCAACAAATTTTTAGTGACTATCAAGAAGTGGACGGGGTTTATTTTCCTTTTAGCACCATGAATAAATTTAACGGGCAAACCGGACAGGAAGTTAAATTAACCAAAATTGAAATCAATCCGGAAATCGATAATAGCATTTTTGAGTTTAAGGAAACTTCTGATAAGTAAAATTATTTATTTGTCATTTCGACAGAGCTTTTACGACGTAGAAGTAAAAGGGATGAGAAATCTAAAATCAATTGATAATTTAGAATTGAGATGAGATTCTTCGTCACTCGTACCTAGTTCTGTCAGAATGACAATCATAACCAAATAACCCAAAAAATGAAAAAAATCATCACCTTTACAGCCATAATTTTAATGGCAACTGCAAATGCTCAAATCAGCAAACTTACCGGCAAACAAGTTTTTGGCGGTTTAAGAGCCAGACACTTGGGACCGACTTTAACCAGCGGTAGAGTTACGGATATTGCCGTGCATCCTACCGATAACAATACCATTTATGTAGGCACTGCCGGTGGCGGTGTATGGAAATCGCAAAACGGCGGTT
>WFZY01000403.1 GCA_015489265.1 Flavobacteriaceae bacterium
ATCAGAACTGAAACCGTTTCCATTACCGACCCTTTGAAGCTCAATTATGATGTCAACGGGATGAAAGCCAAAGCCGGTTTTAAATTAAAATTGGCATTTTT
The DNA here is from genome assembly GCA_015489265.1 of Flavobacteriaceae bacterium. Classification (GTDB taxonomy): domain Bacteria; phylum Bacteroidota; class Bacteroidia; order Flavobacteriales; family Flavobacteriaceae; genus WGBX01. Next base: position 102 of record WFZY01000403.1, read on the forward strand.
CCAAATTTTTGCCGATTATACCCTACAAGAGTTTCCGGTAGCAACTGCCGGCATTGGATTTAAGTTTTAATTTCAATAAAATTTTATATACCTTTGCAGCGTTATAAGTAAAACATCATAAAACACAAATAGCATGAAAAAACTTTTTTTTATTGTCTCACTTATCGGATTGTTCAGTTTGACTTCATGTGGCGCTCAAGAAGATTGTCGCGGTAGAGCCGATCATTCAAAAATAGTTAACCAACATCCCGACAAAATGTTGGCTGTCAATTATATACAAGAAAAATAACACTTATTTTACCTTTATAAAAGTTACCAAATAATTTTCTCTAATCCTTTTGATTGGAGAAAATTATTAGTTTTTGAAAAATGCCGGTTGCCGAACCAATATCCACGATTGGCACTCAAGGGCGAAGGATGTCCGGATTCTAACACCAAATGTTTTTGAGTATCGATTAAGTTTTTTTTACGTTTGGCATCACCACCCCAGAGTAAGAATACTACATTTTCTTTATGTTCTGAGATTTTTTTGATGATTTGATTCGTAAAAGTTTCCCAACCTTTGCCTTGATGCGAACGCGGTTGACCGGCTCTCACCGTTAAAACGGCATTGAGTAACAATACCCCTTGCTTTGCCCATCGAACCAACGAACCGTTTGGTGGAAAATCATTTCCCAAATCGGTTTGAATTTCTTTAAAAATATTGACCAATGACGGCGGGAACGGTTGTACATGCTCTTGAACGGAAAAACATAAACCATGTGCATGACCGGGTGTCGGATACGGGTCTTGTCCCATAATGACCACTTTAACCTTGTCAAAAGGTGTGTAATTCATCGCATTGAAAATATCCCGCCCCTTGGGTAAACAAGTATGTGTATGATATTCTTGCTTGACAAATTGTACCAAATTCTTAAAATAATCTTTTTCAAATTCATCTTTTAATTGGACTTGCCAACTGGATTCTATTTTGACATTCATATTTTTGATTTGAGGAATTGAGGATTTTATCTGATTCATAGATTGTCGCGTTCATTAATGTTTAGCTGTTGCTTTATTCTAAACCCCTATTATTAATTTGAGGAATTGAGGAACGTTATAAATATCGAACAAAAACATAAATTATAAAATTAGCTTTAATAAATATTTTTCTCAAACTTCAAAAATCTTTAATCCTTGTTCAGTGTTCAATATTAAAATCATCGATAATAAAAATATTAATAAAAGCCGGATAACTCCATTCAGGGATTACAACTTATCACTAATTACTTGCAACTAAAAAAAATACTACTTTTGCAATATTCAGCAAACAAATTTAATGAGAAAAAATCAAAACATACATCCGAAAGCACTTCAAGATTTAGAATTTGATCAAATTTTGACACATATTGCCGGCTTGGCACAATCGGAACCGGCAAAAAGTCAAGTCTTGCAAATGCATCCTGAAACGGATAAGGATTTGATAGAAACCGAACTGTCTAAAACGGATGAGTATTTGACATCACTCGAAAGTGACAATCCCCTACCCTATCATTATATCAGTCCCTTTGATGAAGCACTTAAAAAATTGGATATTGAAAATAGTTTTATAGAACCTAAAAACTTGTTAAATATCGCACAAGCAGTAGATACTATTAGTGGATTAAAGAAATTTTTCACAAAGTTATCGACCTACTTTCCGTATTTGTTACAAGAAATAGAACAGCTCAAAATACACCCTGAAATAGCCAAAACCATACATCAAAAAATAGATACGTATGGCGATATTAAAGATACCGCTTCCGAAGATTTGTCGCTAATCAGAAAACAAATCAACAGTGTCTATCAAGAGATTTTGCAAATCTTTGCCCGCGAAAAACAAAAATATGATAAACTCGGCTATTTGTCCGACATCAAAGAAACGGTTATTGATGACCGCAATGTGCTAGCCGTGCAAGCTGCTTTTCGAAAAAAAATAAAAGGTAGCATATTAGGGACTTCAAAAACCGGAAGCATCGTATTTATTGAACCGGAAGCCACCGGCAAACTGCAAAAACAATTATTCGGACTCAAATACGATGAAAAACAGGAAATCATCAAAATACTGAAAGCCCTAACCGATGAATTAAGACCTTTCAAAGATGTTTTGATTACTTATAATCGTTATCTGATTAACTTGGATGTCATTGCTGCCAAAGCCAAATTTGCCAAACAAATACAAGCTATCAAACCGGTTTTTTCGCAACAGAAAGAAGTAAAACTGGTCAAAGCATATCATCCCTTGCTAAAACTTACAAACGAACGGCTTGGCTTACCGGTTATTCCGCAAAATATTGTGCTCAACGAACAACAGCGTATCATTATCATTTCCGGGCCTAATGCCGGTGGTAAAAGTATCAGTTTAAAAACTGCCGGATTGCTACAAATCATGGCGCAGTCGGGTATTTTAATTCCGGTGCACGAATCAAGCCGGTTGACTATTTTCAAAAATATTTTGACCGACATAGGCGATAATCAATCTATTGAAAATCAACTTTCTACATATAGTTACCGGCTAAAAAACATGCGTTATTTTTTACGTAAAATCAATCCGGATACCTTATTTTTGATTGACGAATTCGGTACCGGTTCCGACCCCGATTTGGGTGGCGCTTTGGCAGAAGCATTTTTAGAAGCATTTTATCAAAAAGGGGCTTTTGGCATCATCACCACCCACTATAACAATCTCAAACTTATTGCTGATAAATATCCAGAAATTATCAATGCTCATATGGAATTCGACACCCGCAATTTACAACCGACTTACGAACTGAACATCGGGCAAGCGGGAAGTTCTTTTACTTTTGAAGTCGCTCAAAAAATAGGCATTCCTTACAGTATCATCAACAAGGCAAAGAAAAAAGTCGATAGAAATAAGGTCAAATTTGACCAAACATTGACCAAAATGCAGCGGGAAATCAAAAAGATGAAAGACCTGCAACTGGAATATGACCGGCTTAAAGCCCAATTGGAACAAGAGCGGCAAGAACATACCCAATTGAATAAAACGCTTTTACAAAAACTCAATCGTTTTAATAAACTTTACCAACTTGAAAACGATATTTTAAAAGCCGGTGAAAAAATCAATAAGTTGTTTGAAGATTACTTTAAACATCAAAATGCCAAACGCCTGACAACGCAAGTTTTTAAATGGGCTGAAATTGAGAAAAACAAACAATTTCCGCAACTGGATAAAACCAAAAAGCAAACCAAAAAGCAAAAACAAGATACCAAACAAAAAAAACAAGAACAAGCCAAAATCAAACAAGAAGTCATTGATGAATTACAATCAAAAGATGTCGCGAAGGACTTGGAAAAAATAGAAATTAAAACCATGAATTTTACACCCAAAATCGGCGACCAAGTCCGCATCAAAGGTAGTCAAGCCAATGCAACTATCGAAAAACTCGAAAAAAACAAAGCTTTGCTCAACTACGGAAAATTTACCGCTTCGGTACCGATTAAAGATTTGGAATTAGTGCTTCGTAAAAATTAAAAATGACCTAACAGGTCTTGGCAAGTTGCTAGGTCTATTCCTAATCAATTACAATTTTTTTAAATAGCTCAGACCTAGTAGGTCTCGAAGACCTGCTAGGTCTATTCCTAACCGATTACATTTTTTTTAATAATTCAATTTCTATCGGGGTTTTAGAAACCTAACAGGTCAGAATTATTTTTATATTCCCTTAATTTATCTAATTATTTCACCCCTTCGGGGTTCCTTAATATTCTTATTTAATTTTGCTATAAATATGTCACCCCTTCGGGGTTCAATTTAAAAGCCCAAAGGGCTGAAATGAATATAGAACTGTAAGTCATACCCATTTATAAACCCTGAAAGGGTGACATTTTATGAACGCAAAAAACAGACCTAGTAGGTTTTGGCAACCTGCTAGGTCTATTCCTAACCGATTACATTTCTTTTAATAGTTCAATATCTATCAGGTTTTTAGAAACATAACAGGTCTGGATAATTT